>JACQAK010000038.1 GCA_016194985.1 Bacteroidota bacterium | reverse complement strand
TTATAAAAGAATAATTAGTATCAAAAAAATGGAGAGCCCGGATGAAATTTCCGGCTTTTATAACCCTTTGGTTTATAATTTCGAGAAACGGAAAAATATCATCAACGACCTGAATGCGTTAACGCTGGACGAAGTGAATAAAGTGATTAAAAAATACTTTACCCCAAATGTGTATAAACTTGTTGTATCGGGCGATGAGACAAAAGTTTCTGAACAACTAACAAAAATTAACAGTTTACAGAGATTTACCCCGGCCGATATCGAAAAAGATAATTGATAATTCGTTATTTTTAAAATCTAAATTAACGTATTATGACTTTTAAACTTACCTCTGTGGCTGCCGCGATTGTTATTATTGCTGCCTGCCACTCCACAAAAAAAACAGCAACAGCGTCAAGTACTCCTGCACCAGCTGCTACCGCAACAAATCCTTCAGCTACGGCAACAGCGCCGGCAAAGCCTAATAAAGGTATTAATGCGCCAACCGATCAAGAATTAACGGCTATTTTAACTAAATATCCTGATGCCACATTACCGGTTTTAACGGAAGGATATCAGGTTTATACAGGAGAAGCATGTACAGCTTGTCATTCAGCGAAAGGAATCTATAGAATCCCTGAACGTGAATGGCCGGGTATTATTGATGATATGTCGAAAAAAGCAAAAATAACGGATTCACAAAAAGATGCGTTAACCAAATATGTATTTGCTATAAAAGCTACTCAACCAACGGCACCTACTACAAAATAATTAGTAAAACAGGATGAAATACAGTCAGATATTATTGGCGGAAGTAAAACAGGAAGCAGAGGCTACCAGAAATTTATTATCTCTGATACCCTTTGATAAGAAGGATTTTAAACCACATGAAAAATCGATGACCTTGTTGCGTTTGTCAACACACGTTGCTGAAATTTCTGGATGGTGGAAAGAATGTCTGCTCGATGATGAACTGGATTTTGCCAAAGGAGGTACTCCTAAAGTATATAACTCTACAGCCGATATCGTTGCGGTGCATGATAAACATATCCTTCAGGCAGAGAAAATTTTGAATGAAGTGAGTGAAGATGAATTTGCAAAGCCCTGGACCATGCGCTCCGGAGATATGGTTTTCTTTACCAAGAGCAAATCGGAAGTAGTAAGAACATGGTGTATGAATCATTTATACCATCACAGAGGACAATTAACGGTTTACTTAAGATTATTAAACATCCCGCTACCGGCTGTGTACGCTACTACAGCGGATCTGGAAGGAAAATAAATGACAACATGAATGAAGCATTTCTTCATACTGTTTGGAAATATAAACTATTGGGTAAAACCCGTTTTATGGGGTCCAAACAAGAAACGATAGATGTTATTTCGGTTGGTGAACATAATCAGGACTCAGGTCCTGATTTTTTTAATTCAAAAATTAAGATCAATAATGTTGTATTAGCTGGAAATATTGAAATTCATATTAAAACATCCGATTGGTTAAAGCACCGTCATCAGCACGATAAAGCCTATGATAATTTGGTATTACATGTCGTTTATGAACATGATACAGAGCTGCCGCAAAATGAAAAATTTAATGTATCTGTTCTCGAATTAAAACAGCATATCAGCTCATCCTTGTTACAACAATACCATCAATTGCAGGTGTCTAAACAGCCAATAGCCTGTGGCAAATCCATAACAACGGTTCCTGATATTATATGGAGATCATGGATGGATCGGTTAGCGGTAACCCGTATAGAACAAAAAACGGCTTATGTCGAGCATTTGTTTCAATATAGTCAGCAAAATCAGGAGGATGCCTTATATCTTTTACTCTTTAGGAATTTTGGATTTAAAATCAATAACGAAGCATTTGAATTACTGGGAAAATCCTTGCCGTATTCCATCCTCAAAAAATATGCAGATAATGCCTTGCAAATAGAAGCTTTGTTATTTGGCGTAGCGGGGTTTCTGGAGGATTTTTTTAATGATAAATACCCAAAGCAGCTCCAAAACGAATTTGAATTTTTAAAGCATAAACATCAGTTAATTCCCCTTAAAAACGAAAACTGGAAATTCTCTAAAACACGGCCGATTAATTTCCCAACGATCAGGATCGCTCAACTGGCAAAGGTGATTCATAAACGCCAATCGCTATACCATTTAATAGAACAAAAACCGGATATAAAAGTCATCAAAACTTTTTTTGAAGGAGACCCCAATGAGTATTGGAAAACACACTTCCGGTTTGATGCAGTGTCGGAAAGTGGATCAAAATTATTGGGAGATGCCGCATTTTACTCTGTTGTTATCAATACCATTGTGCCTTATTTATTTTTTATGTCAAAGCACAGTTTGCATACAGATTATGTGGATTATGCTCTGGATCTGTTATCCCAGTTACCTCCCGAAATCAATACAAAAACCAAAGAATTCAGTAAGCTTGGAATAAACACTCAAAATGCATTGGAAAGCCAGGCACAAATACAGTTATTGGATACACTGTGTTTAAAGAAAGGGTGTCTTAATTGCAGTGTGGCAGAGTTTTTGCTCAAAAATTCAGCATAAGTGAAATTCGTGTAATGCTTTTTATATCTTTGTACAATAATGATTGATAAAATTAGATACTGGTTCGAACAACAGGCTTTTGGAGTTTGTGAATGGTGGGGAAAAAAATTAGGTATTAAAACCACCAATATTCGTATGTATTTTATTTATTTATCCTTCTTTACGTTTGGTTCACCTATTATTATTTATTTCATTATGGCTTTTATTTTAGAGCATAAAGAAAGCTTTAAGCCTAACACCTATCGCCGCCGCCGTAGCGTTTGGGATTTATAATTCAATTTTCATTATTTTTTTACTAATTTGGCGATGTTATGTTTAACGTTTTCAAAACCTATTATCGCTTTTTTGCCCCCTTATTTATCCTGATTTCTGTATGGATTATAGGCACAATCGGTTATGTGATTATTGATAATTATACATGGTTTGATGCCTTCTATATGACCGTTATAACTGTTGCAACAGTGGGTTATGGCGAAGTGGCACCGTTGAGTCATGCAGGGAAATTATTTACGGCATTTCTTATTATCACAAGTTTTGGTACATTTGCTTATGCCGTATCCTCCATTACAAAATTTGTGATTGATGGCGAGTTTAACGAGTTTTTTAAGAATCGAAAATTGAACGCAACTATTGATAAAATATCCGATCATGTTATTATTTGCGGTTATGGTCGTAACGGGCGTCAGGCTGCACAAGTATTGAAAAAACATCACAAGCGGTTTGTGGTTATTGAAAATAGTGCAGCGCTAACTTCCACATTAAATCATAAATTCAGTGAATTAGTTATTACAGGCGATAGTACACAAGACGAAGTATTAATTAAAGCAGGAATATTAAGAGCAAAGGCCATTATTACAACCTTGCCTGTGGATGCCGACAATTTGTTTATTGTGTTAACCGCAAGAAATTTAAATAAAAATATCACGATCATTTCCCGTGCGAGTGAAGATAATTCGGATACCAAACTGAAAATTGCCGGTGCCAATAATGTGATCATGCCCGATAGGGTAGGAGGTGCTCATATGGCCTCTTTGGTAATGAAGCCGGATGTGATGGAGTTTATTGACCATATCACTGCTGAAGGAGGAGATAATATTAGCCTGGAAGAAATATCCTTTGAACGAATTCCGGATGAGTTAAAAAATAAAACCCTAAAAGACCTTGAGATCCGAAACCGCTCGGGGGCCAATATTATAGGCTATAAAACAGCCATGGGCGAATATATCATAAACCCAAGCGCAGACACTCGCATCATTGCCGATTCTAAATTATTTGTATTGGGAACCCCCGAACAAATAACCGCTCTGAAGAAAATACTGAGCTAGATCAGTTTTTTCAAACATTTATGAGCATTTATCGACAAGCCTGATATTTTTAACAAATAAAAAACTCATTTGGTCTGTTAATTGTATTCCAGTATCTGGAAATTTTGTATAATTTTAACAATTACAGAATAATTGTTTTATCAGAAAACGAATTACATATATTTTACCTTTTAAGTTAAATGTCATTGATGTCTTTTATGACGAATAAAAAATAATAACTAATATCTATGAAAAAATTTTTAACAAGCCTTTTTGCAATTACTTCCCTTTTTATGGCAGCACAAAGCCAGCTAGGAATTAATTATCAGTCTATTATTCGTAATAACAGCGGAACGGTGATGGCATCGACCCCTGTTACAGTTGAGTTTAAATTATACTCAACAGCCACTCTTACGAATGTGTTGTTGTATCATGAAAGCCATTCCACAACGACTAACCAATTCGGAATGGCTAATTTAGTTATCGGACAAGGAACCGTTGTTGGGGGAGTTGTATCATTTAGTAATGTGCCCTGGCCGGCCGGCATTTCCTATGAAGTTTATGTGAATTCAAATTTAGTAGGGTCGAGGCAACCATTTGTGAGTGTGCCTTATGCGTTGGCTGCGGCTTATGCACCGGCACCAACTGTTACTTTTTCAAATAATATATTGTCGGTTGGAGGTAATACGGCAACTATTCCAGCCGGAACAACTTATACTGCCGGAACCGGAATTAATGTGACCGGAAATACAATTACTAATACAGCTCCTGATCGAACAGTAACAATTACTCCGGCAGGTTCAGCTTCTGTTACGGGAGTTTATCCTAATTTCACGATCACCACACCAACAACACAAATATACTCGGCAGGAACAGGAATAGATATATCTTCATCCGGAGTGATTTCGAATACAGCTACAGCCATTACACCAACATTAACCGCTGGAAATAATATTACAATTAATCCTACTACTCCCGGTAATTCATACACGGTAAGTGCTCCTTCTTATAGTTTGTCTCAATCAGGAAATAATATTGAGTTATTACAAAACGGAACCAGCATAGGCACAGCTACATTACCCATTATAACTAATTACACAGCTGGTAATGGCATAGATATTTCGGGAGGAGTGATCTCTAATACCCTGGTACCTGTAACGCCCACGTTGTCAGTTACAGGAAACAGCATTTCAATAAGCCCCGGTAATACTCAAGCATTACCAAGTTACAGTTTAACACAGTCTGGAAGTAATATCGATTTAACACAAAATGGAACGTCGATAGCCACGGTTTCTTTAGCGGCTTCATCCAGTACATCATTATCTGCGGGCAGTTCCAATATTATTCTTAACCAGTCGGGTAATGCATATACAATCACACCGGTAATCCCAACATTTACTAATAGTGGGCCAACTACAATAACCGGCACTTATCCTAATTATACGGTTAATTCTGTTGCCGGCGCTACTACAACGCTGGTGCAGGGAAATAATATTACATTAAATCAATCTGGAAATACATATACTGTTAGTGCTCCGGCTTATTCCATTTCTTTACCCGGTGGAAATGTGGCTCAGATTACTAATGGGATTAGTACGAGCACAGCTCCTATCGCTGCAACAAACCTGACATTAAATGGAGCAAATAATAATGTGTTATCCGCCGGTGGAAATACTGTAGGATTAAATACATTTTCGGCAGGCACAGGAATATCTATTACAGGTTCGGCACCAAATTATACAATCAATAATAACTCTCCGGCTACTACTCCAACTATAACAGGAACCGGTAATGCCATTGTTACTCCTTCGGGAAATACATTTACAGTTAATGTTCCTACTCAAACCTTATCGGTAACCGGTAATTCGGTTGTTACATCCAGTTTAGGAGGTAGTGCTACTTTTTCTCCGGCAGTTTTATCCTATACAGGAAACACTAATACTTTAAAAATCAATGATGGAGTTACCAGTAATACGGTTTTATTAAACTCTTATTCTGCCGGAACCGGTATTTCAATATCGGGTAGCGCACCTAACTTTGTTATTACCAATACAGCTGTTATCACAACGCCTACCATTTCAGGTACAGGACTGGCAGTGGTTTCGCCAACAGTTGGAAATAATTTCACGGTTAATGTTCCTACTCCTCTATATAATCCTACCAGTGGTATTTTGGGATTTGGTACAAATACAGTGGTTGTTACTCCAACGCTATCACTAACAGGAACTACCTTAACATCCGGAGCCTCAACCAACTCGGTTAACCTTGCTTTATTACCAAGTGTTTGGTCGAACTCTGTTGGAGTTTTGTATCCTACAACATTAACCAATAGTGTTGGTATTGGAACAAATGGGCCGGTTTCCGGAAGACTTGAAATCTTGCATTCGGCAACAGCTACAAGTCCTCATATAAATGTTGTTTCACCTTCCGGTGTTTATGGAAGAGTGAAGTATTCTAATAGCGGGCAGGCAAATTATTTTTCGACTGAGTATGTAAATGATGGTAGTGGAATAAATGAAGCGTTTAGTATTAATCAATATAATGGTACAAATTCGAAACCGGTTTTCTTAATTAACGGTCAGAGAATGGCGTATGTAAATGCGTTGAATTATCCCTTAGCTGCTTTTCATGTGATGACAAGTGCAGCTACAGCTCAGGGAGGGATTGCCTCTGAAGGTTTTGCGCAATCCGGACAGCTTAATCTTACAAGAAATAATAATGCAGGAGCAGGTAGCAGAACAGCTGTTTTTAACGGCGATGAAATCGGGAAAATTAATTTTTCAGGATATGACGGCAGCACGTTTGGAGATGGTGCAAAAATTTATGCTAAAGCAACAGAAAATGTTACCGGTTCTAATAAAGGAACGGAATTGACATTTGCAGCGGTTTCTACCGGAACAAATGTTGCCAAAGATGTTTTTAAAATTAACGGAATTGGTAATTTGGAAATTATATCAGGGTTACAAATTCCTGCCGGGGCAGCTGGAAATAAAGTACTGACGTCTGATGCGGTGGGTTATGCAAGCTGGCAATCATTATCGTCACTGGGAACTGCCTGGACATCAACATTAGGAGCCACTACTTTAACCAATATTACTGATAAAGTAGGTATAGGAACAACCACTCCTAATAATGTTTTTCAGGTAAAAGATTATATTACGTTTGAAAGTTTAGGTTCAAATACAAGCCTGGGTTATTTAACCGGACTAGGAACTACTCCTAATAATTATTACAACACATTTACGGGATATTATGCAGGCCAGGCAGTTGGTACAGGCACGGCTTCAGGTAATAGTTTTTATGGTTACAGATCAGGTACCAATTCAGTCAATGGAACTGCCAATTCTTTTTTTGGTGCTAATTCCGGACAATCTAATACAAACGGAAGTTTCAATAGTTTTATTGGAAATGGAGCAGGATCCGCAAATACTCAGGGGGATAATAATACAGCAATAGGTTATAATGCGGGGCTAAATAATATCACTGGTCGTACGAATACATTTATCGGTAGTGGTGCTGATTTATATTCTGCCACTCAATATACTAATGCGGCAGCGGTAGGTTACAATTCGAAAGTCGATGCAAATGATGCATTGGTTTTAGGAAATAGCGTTACAAATGTAGGTATTGGAACATCACAACCAAGTTCTCCATTACATGTTGTTAATTATACTGGTTCTCAAATTAAAATGGGAAATAGTAATCAACAAAATTTGGAGTGGTATTGGGATGTAGACCCGTCTTCTAATTTATATTTAAGAAATGAAGGAGGGGGCACAACACAAACCCGATTATATTTTGATTATAATTCAGGACACCTGGGACTTGGTGCCGGAGCACCGGGATATAAATTAACGGTGGTAGGTGGTGCCGGTGATGATCTGGCTACTATTTATGCAGTTAATAATTCCACATCTACAACAACGGCATCACATGGTATTCACGGTCTTACTGCAAGCTCTTACAGTTTATCGGCCGGGGTTTTTGGGAATAACAGTAGTGTGGGGCCTAGTATTTTGGGTATTAAAAATTCAACACAAACAGGTATAGCAGGTAGGTTTGATATTTTAAACGCATCTAATAGTGCTGATGCTGTTTTATCAAAAACAGAAG
>JACQAK010000155.1 GCA_016194985.1 Bacteroidota bacterium | reverse complement strand
TAATCATTAATATTATTTTATTTGCAGTAAAGAGTTTGTGGGAAATGAATATGATTCCACAAACATTAGATTTAGATCACTATCTGGATTTATTTCCGATTGGCACACCAGAGTTTAAACCACACCAGTTTATTACCTACATGTTTATGCATGCCGATATCTCTCATATCTTTTTCAATATGCTTGCTGTATATATGTTTGGGTCTATTCTTGAGAATATCTGGGGAGCCAAACGGTTTTTGAATTTTTATATTTTATGCGGACTTGGAGCTGCTGCTTTACAATTAGGTATTAGTACGTTTAATGATCAGTATACTATTTTATTAGGTGCCTCCGGAGCGGTGTTTGGCTTATTAGTAGCTTTTGCTATGATGTTTCCAAATACAGAGCTGCAACTTTATTTTGTAATACCTGTTAAAGCAAAATATTTAGTTATTGCTTATGCCTTATTTGAATTATACAATGGCTTTTTTGCCAATGATAATGTTGCTCACTTTGCCCACTTGGGAGGCTTGGTAGTTGGTATTATTATTATGCTGATTTGGAAACGCAATAAAACTTTTTTCTATTAGTCCTCATGTCTTTTATTCAAAACATAAAATACGAATTACAAAAACACAGTACACTCACCATATTACTGATTGTTAATGTTTCTATCTTCTTTATTATTAATATCAGTGCCGGGGTTTTCAAATCCGATTTTATTACCTTAAATATGGCTCTGCCATTGAATTGGAATGAATTTATCTTTAAGCCCTGGACATTATTTACCTATATGTTCTCGCACAAAGATCTGGGACATATATTTTACAACCTGTTACTTCTTTATTTTTCGGCTCAAACATTTTTAAATTTCCTTTCCGAAAAAAAATTACTCTATGTTTATATTATGAGTGGCTTAATGGGAGGGATTACTCTTTTAATACTTTCTGCTATTTTTCCGGAAGCCTTTGCCTACTCTATTTTATTTGGTGCATCAGCGGCTGTTATTGGCATTGTAACCAGTTTAGCCATGTATATTCCTAATTTACCGGTAAGTCTGTTTGGTATTATTGAAATGAAGTATAAATATTATGCTTTGCTCATCTTTGCAGTATCCACCATTATTGATTTTAATATTAATACCGGAGGTAAAATCTCCCACTTTGGTGGTGCCTTTTTTGGTTTATTATTTGGTTATCTGTTAAAGAATGGTAAAGACTTATCTGAGTTTTCATTCTTCCGGAGACCTAAAAAAACGACGTTGAAAGTAGTACATTCCAATAGCGCAAAGTCTTATGAACAAAGCAACAACAACCAACAAACCATTGACGCGTTGTTAGATAAAATTTCAAAAAACGGTTACGAAAATCTTAGTAAAGCTGAAAAAGAATTACTGTTTAAACTTTCTCAGAAAAAATAGGTACAATTATTGAAAATATTTTCTAAATTGTAATCCAATTATGTTTAGGTATTTTCTTGCAATTAGTTGTTTTTCGGTTTCTTTATCTTTTGCTCAACCGGGCAGACCAAAATACGATATTGCAGATGCAGATGAGCATTACAGTCATCATAATTATTTAATGGCTCTTCCTATTTACAAAGAGCTATTGAAAGGTGATAAAAACAACGCTTCTATTCAGTATAAAATTGCTGAGTGTTATTTAAACACCAATATCAATAAATCGGAAGCAATCAAGTACCTTGAGTTTTGTGCCAAAGATCCTAAAGTAGAATCTAATGTATGGTTAAGATTGGGCGAAGCCTATCGTCTTTCCAATAAGATAGATGAAGCTATTAAGGCCTTTGAAAAATACAGGGATCTTGAACCCAAGAAAAAAAAGCAGGCCGACCGACAGCTGGAAATCTGTAATAATGCCAAATCACTGATGCTTAATCCGGTAAATGTTTCTTTTACTAATTTAGGAAAAGACATTAATTCGGAGTTTGCCGATTATTACCCATGGATAACTCAGGATGAAAGTTTTTTAGCCTTTACTACCCGACGTAAAGGGCAAACTGCCGGAAGGGTTGAGGTGGATGGTTACTACGCTTCTGATGTTTATACCTCAAAAGTTGAAGCCGGCAAATGGTTAAAAGCAGAAAATCCGGGTCCTAAAATTAATTCTTCGTTGGATGAGCAGGTGGTAGGATTAAAAGCAGATGGTTCTGAAATGTTGATCTATATCGATCATATTGATCAGTATGGAGATATATACAGTTCCGTGAAGAAAAACGGAGCCTGGGTAAAATATGTGGCTTTTCCGGAAAATATTAATAAAAAGATTGAACACTCCGCGTCTATCAGCGCAGATGGAAATACCTTATTTTTTGTGCGTGCCGAAAATAGAGAAGAGCAAACAGATATATACATTTGCCGTAAGCTGCCAAATGGCAACTGGAGCGAACCTTTTAAAATGGGAGCAGAAGTCAATTCGGAATACAATGAGGATTTCCCTTATTTATCAACGGATGGAGTAACCCTCTATTTTTCATCCGAAGGCCATAATAGCATAGGAGGATTTGATTTATTTAAAAGTATCTGGAATCCTGAAGAAAATACCTGGACCAAAGCCGAGAATTTAGGCTATCCTTTAAATACAACGGATAATGACAGAAGTATCAGTTTAACTCCTGATAACCGTGTGGGATATATTAGTGCTCTAAGACCAGGTGGGCAAGGCGATCTGGATATTTACAGAGTAAAATTCAATGATGTTGATCAAAAATTAACCCTGTATTTGGGTAACCTGATGCTGGGAGATTCGCTCAATCAACCAAAAGAATACATTGCCAACATCTTAGCGGTTAATGTTGCCACTAATGAAGAATTTAGTTTTGCTCCCAACCCAACCAATGGTAAATTTGTGATGGCACTTCCTGCAGGGTCTTATGACATTACAGTGTCTTCTGATGGGTATGCTGAATTGAAAGATAAAATGACCGTATCGGATTTGGGTTTACCAATTTCTGAAGAAAAGAAAAATTACAAACTAATTAAGCAATAATGCGCCCGGTAATTATTCTGATTTTATGTTTTTTAGTAAAAACAGTTGCTGTGTATTCTCAATCTTACCAGATAGGTTTACTTAAATATAGTGGTGGTGGCGACTGGTATGCTAATTTAGAAACATCTTTACCTAATTTAATTAAGTACTGTAATGCCAATATCAAAACAAGCATTAATCCTGAACAGGCCATTGTAGAAGTTGGCAGCAGCGAAATTTTCAATTACCCGTTCATTCATATGACGGGGCACGGCAATGTGGTTTTCTCTAATCAGGAAGCAGATAATCTGCGACAGTATTTAATGGCCGGTGGTTTTTTGCATGTATCGGATAATTATGGGATGGATAAATTTATCAGAACCGAATTGAAGAAAGTATTTCCTGAACTGGAATTGGTGGAACTTCCATACTCTCATCCTATTTATCATCAGGCCTATAATTTTGATAAGGGATTACCTAAAATTCATGAGCATGATAATAAAGCGCCACAAGGGTTTGGCTTAATTTATAAAGGCCGCTTAGTTTGCTTTTATGATTTTGAGTGCGATTTGGGCGATGGTTGGGAAAGCTACGATATCCATAAAGACAGCCCGGAGGCCAGAGAAAAAGCCTTAAAAATGGGGGCTAATATTATCAGTTATGTGTTTATGAATTCTCAAAAACAATAATTGAATACTAATATTATTTATCTGCAAAAAACATTCGACCCCGAAGGGGTTGTACATGAATAACAAATTTCAAAATCTATTGATATACGACCCCTTCGGGGGTCGAACAAATAATAATATGATCCAACCGATCCGAATAAAAACACTATTGCGTTAATTTTCTGGCTTCGTTGATGTCCATCCGGACTCCATTTTTGAAAGCCGCTACAAAACAATCTTTATACCCCAGCTCTCTTAACCTGGTTTGTTGTTTAGCTGCTTCATCAATGGAATTATAGCTGCCTGATGTGTATTTAAATACAGCACCTGCTTTGTAAAATGAGACATCTGATACATTAGCAAATTTGGATTTTATATCCAGTTCTTTATCGCTGCTGGCAAATTGTACTTTAAATACAATTCCCGTTTTATTGGCAGCTACACCAACCGTTTTTGCCGTGTCTTTTTTAACAGGTGCCTGTACTGTTTCCTTAGGTTGTTTATCGTCTTCTGTTTTCTTTAATACAACTTCTATGTCTTTGATTTTCTGAGAGGTATAGCTGTCATTTTTACCTTTTATATCATTAGCTTTCTGATATAAGCCCAATGCTTCGTTGTAATTTTTATTTTTTAAATTAATATCCGCCAGAGCAACTACCTGTTTATATTTTTTGTCCTGCTCATCCAGCTTTGTTTGATTTTTTTGAGCTTCGGCCAAGGAATCTGCTTTGGCTTTTTTGATCAATGCCTCTTCTTTAGCCTTTTGCTCCGCCAATGCTTTGGCTTGTTTATTTTTAAGATCGTTTAACGAATCAGTTTTGGCTTTTTGAATAGCCAGCTCTTTTACTTTAGCCTCCGAATCATCTTTGGATTTTGGATTGTCGTCCTTGTTCTCTTTTTTTATTTCAACGTCTGTTTCTTCATCCGGCTTATCAATTGTTTTAGCCTCAATGGTTTCGTTGGCTATTTTATAATTCTCATTTTCTAATGGCACCTGATTTTCAATATCATCATCATAAGTTTTTTTAATTCCTTCCTGTTCGTCCTTATATTTTCGAAATGCTCTGAATAAACAAGCGGCCAAATAGGACTGGCCTTTTTCTGAACCCAGGAATTTTTCTTCCTGAGGGTTGGTTAAATAACCGATTTCGGTTAATACACTGGGCATTGATGTTCGCCACAATACCCAAATACTCTGGCGATGCACTCCCTTATCTACTCTACCTGCTTTTTTGAAATACTGTTCCTGAATTTTTAAAGCCAGACCCGCACTCTGAATGACATAACTGGACGTATAGTTACTCATAATGATATAACTTTCCTCGCTATTAGGATCAAAGCCCTGGTATTTGGTTTCGTAGTTATCTTCTAGGAGCATGGCCGAGTTCTCGCGTTGGGCTACTTTCATTTTACCTTCTTCGTTTTTTAAGCCCATAACATAGGTTTCTGAACCAAAGGGTTCAGGATTTGTGGTTTCAACCACCACCATTTTTCCACGTGAATTCTTAAAGGTTTTGGGACGCATTTTTCCCGTTTTCTTATCCTTTATCATTACCGGTTTTCCGGCGGCGTTGCAATGAATAGAGATAAATAAGTCGGCATTGTTATCGTTGGCGATTTTTGCTCTGTCTTCCAACTCCACAAAAAC
>JACQAK010000074.1 GCA_016194985.1 Bacteroidota bacterium | reverse complement strand
CTAATTATGAGAAGCAAGGAGATTTTGGTAAAGTAGCGGAAATACGTTATGGCAAAATTCAGGAATCCGAAGCCCTATTACATGAGTTGGAAGCTAAGCTAAGTGAAGCAAAAGCCAGCGGCTCTCAGTTAGTGAAAGAAGAAGTGGATAGCGAAGATATTGCCGATGTTATTGCGGCCTGGACAGGAATTCCTGTATCCCGAATGTTGCAAAGCGAGCGTGAAAAATTATTGCATTTGGAAGAAGAATTGCACAAACGTGTTGTTGGTCAGCATCAGGCTATTGAGTCGATTGCAGATGCGGTAAGGAGAAGCAGAGCCGGCTTACAGGATGCTAAAAAACCGATAGGCTCATTTATTTTTCTGGGAACAACCGGTGTTGGTAAAACGGAATTAGCAAAGGCATTAGCAGATTACCTTTTCAATAACGAAAATGCGATGACTCGTATTGATATGAGTGAATACCAAGAACGTCATGCGGTGAGTCGTTTAATTGGCGCGCCTCCGGGATATGTTGGTTTTGACGAGGGCGGACAATTAACAGAGGCTGTTAGACGTAGACCATACAGTGTTATTTTGCTTGATGAAATTGAGAAAGCACATCCGGATGTATTTAATATACTGTTACAGGTGTTAGATGATGGACGATTGACCGATAATAAAGGAAGAACCGTAAACTTTAAAAACACAATCATTATTATGACATCTAATATCGGTTCACATTTAATTCAGGAAAACTTTGATAAACTGGATGAATTCAATAAAGATGAAGTGTTGGCTAAAACCAAATCAGAGGTGTTTGAGTTGTTAAAGAAAACCATTCGTCCGGAGTTCCTTAACAGGATTGATGAAGTGATCATGTTTGAGCCATTGAACAGAGAAGATGTTACCAATATTGTCAGAATTCAATTCAATCAAATAGCTGATAGATTAGCTGCTCAGGATATTAAAATAAGAGCAACGGATGAAGCAATTGATTGGTTGGCACAATTGGGATATGATCCTCATTATGGAGCAAGACCGGTAAAACGGATGTTACAAAAGCAAATTCTGAATGAATTATCTAAGCAATTATTAGCTGATAAAGTTGATAAATCGAAGGAGATTATTGTGGATATGTTTGATAATCAGGTAGTATTCAGGAATTAAGAGTTTTGGTTTAACATTTAGTAACATTTAAATTTTATTTTAATTAAACCTTTTCCCATAATTGCAGTCTAAATAGCGTTTAGGCTATAATTATGGGAACTCGTATTTTACTTTTAGCGGATATTAATTCTGTACACACTCAAAAATGGGCTATTGGCCTTGCTAATAATGGTTATAAAATAGGTATTTTTAGCTTTAACGGACCGGAAACAGACTGGTATAAGGATTATGGCATAGAGTGCTTACATAAGCCATCCATTGTTAAAAGTTCAAGCAGATTTTTAGTGAAACTGGCATATATTGCTTTTCTACCGAAGGTTAAAGCTGTTATTAAAGAATTTCAACCTGAGATATTGCATGCGCATTATGCCAGTAGTTATGGCTTATTAGGTGCCTTGAGCGGATTTCATCCTTATATTATTTCGGCCTGGGGAACGGATGTGATGAAGTTCCCGCATAAAAATTTCATTACAAAACAAATCATTAAGTTTAATTTAAAACGTGCAGATTCTATTTGCGCCACCTCGCATACGATTGAAAAGCATATTCATCAGCTGATTAATAAAAAAGTAGAAGTGATTCCTTTTGGTGTTGATCTAACAGAGTTTGTCAGTAAAAAAATGCCTCATAAGGATGATTCTGTTTTTACTATTGGTTGCACCAAAGCGTTGGAGAAGATTTATAACATCAAATCTCTGATTATTTCTTTTTCTGAATTGAAGCAGAAATATCCTTATAAAAAAATCAAACTTATGATTATAGGTGACGGTTCTGAAAGAGAGAATTTGGAAAAACTGGTTGATCAGTTGGGGATAAATGAGGATGTGAGTTTTGAAGGTAAGTTATCTCATGAAGACGTGGCAATGAAAATAAATGAACTGGATGTGTTGGTAAATTTATCTGAATATGAAAGTTTTGGGGTCAGTGTTGTTGAAGCAATGGCTTGCCAGATTCCTGTTGTGGTAAGCGATGCCGAAGGATTGAAAGAAGTTGTTCGTAATCAGAAAAATGGTAGGATCGTGAAACCAAATAATATCAGTCAAATTGTAGAGGCATTGGAAAACCTGATGCTGAGCGAAGACTTAAGAAATACGATTGGAGTCAACGCGTTTGAAAGAGTTCAAAAAAACTATAACTGGTTTAATAATTTGGAACAAATGATGAAGGTTTATAACAGTGTATTATAAATTTTTATATGATTGTTTTTATATATACTTTCTCAATCCCTTTTAATTCCTTATAGGAGAGAGTTTCGTGTTCTTGTTGAAACACTGCGGGATTTTCGTAATACATTAGCGTGGCAATAGGGTATTGGTTGTCTACGTATGTAATTGAACGGGTTTTGGGCTTTAGCAAATAAATACTATTTGGTTTATTATTTTCGTTGTACACTTCAATCAGATAAGTTACGACGTCATTTTTAAGGAAATATTTTTTTAATAAGCGAGCTCTTTTGTCGGTATGTAATACGGATTTGTTTTTATATAGAGGACATATGATGATATCTCTTCCCATGTATTTTAAAAATTGAAATTCTTTTTCATTTTCTCCTCTTATTTTGATGGGTATTCCTAAAAACGAGAAATCTTCATCATCATTTTTTGTGTAATGAAATGGTAATTGGATTTTAACCGGAAAATATTTGCGTTTGTTTATCTTTAATCTACTGGCTCTCAAGGCCACAATGATCAATAAAAAGCCTTCATGAAATAAATTCTTAAGGGTGTCTTTTATTGCAAATGACAGATCTTTATAATAGTATACATAACTGAATTCTAAAACCAGTAAAATAAAATACCAGGTAAAAATGGTTGTATATAATTTGGTAGCAGAGGCAATTTTTTCATAATTAAAAAAGGGTGAAAAGTTGATAGCATTATTAATGATTTGGATCCAAAAATTAATACCAACCAGATAAATAATGGTTGATATGAAGGGTGTTAAGTTTCCTAAAAAGGGCTGTCCTAAAAAGAAGTCGAATAATCCATGTGATATAACAGCGGTGCTTATTCCTACCAGGGAATTGATGTATGTATTGCCTTTATGAAAAATGCGGTAACGATAGAGGCCATATACACAAATACTGGTATTAATGATATGTACGAGGCATGAAATCAGTGTTCTTCCGGTTGCTATCTGAGAACCGTGATTATTATAGTAAATAAAATTCTCTCTCACCGAAAAGCCTAATGCGACAATGCCTGCAAATACAATATAGTCGATGGGTTCATTGATGCGTTTTTTCAGGAGTTTAAAAATGATCAAAACGCCAAAGAGTTTGGAGAGTTCTTCGATAACCCCAACTCCTAATATGGAGTAGAGGAAGTCATTTAATAGTTGTCCGTTGAAATTAATGCCGGATATTTCCAGTCCCAGGTATAGCCATAAGGCTATAGTAGGCGTTAAAAAGCCAATAACAAATGCGATAATCACATCTATGACCCGTTCGTGCTCTAAAACATCTATTCGTTTAAAATAGCTGAGCCATAGCATGGCTCCACAAATGGCACCAATGATTGGAAAAATCAAATAAATCTGATATGGGTCTAACATATTTGTTTTAAAAAAAATCCCCTCCGCCAGTAGACGGAAGGGATTTAAATGGGATTGGTATCGATTAATTGTTGATACTTATTTTCTTATCTAGTTCTTCGATATAAGCTTTAAATCGTTTATCTGTATCCATTAAGTTGTTTACCGTACGGCAAGCGTGTAATACAGTAGCGTGGTCTTTACCACCGCAGTGCATACCAATGGTAGCTAAAGACGATTTGGTCATACATTTCGCAAAATACATTGCAATTTGACGGGCCTGAACAACTTCACGTTTGCGGGTTTTAGATTTCATTAAATCAATGTTCAAATCAAAATAATCGCAAACCACTTTTTGGATATAATCAATAGAAACTTCGCGGGCAGTAGATTTAACAAACTTGTCAATCATTTGTTTCGCTAATTCCAATGTGATTGTTTTCTTGTTTAAAGAAGACTGAGCTAATAATGAGATTAAGGCTCCTTCTAATTCACGTACGTTAGATGTAATGCTGTATGCTAAATACTCACACACTTCTTTTGGTAATTGAATCCCTTCGTTATAAACTTTTTTCTCTAAGATCGCAATACGGGTTTCTAAGCCCGGAGTTTGTAAGTCTGCACTTAAGCCCCATTTAAAACGGGATAATAAGCGTTGTTCAATACCCTGCATTTCAACCGGAGCTCTATCAGCTGTTAAGATAATTTGTTTTCCTAATTGGTGTAAGTGATTGAAAATATGGAAGAATACATCCTGAGTTTTTTCTTTTCCTGCTAAGTACTGAATATCATCAATAATCAGGGTATCGATCATTTGATAAAAATGAACGAAATCGTTTTGGTTATTGTTTTTAATGGAATCAATAAACTGAGCAATAAATTTTTCTGATTGAACGTAAAGAACGGTTTTATTTGGGAAGTTCTTTTTGATGTCAATACCAATAGCCTGAGCTAAGTGAGTTTTACCTAAACCAACACCACCGTATAATAATAATGGGTTAAAGGCAGTTCCACCCGGTTTTTGAGATACCGCGTAACCGGCAGAGCGGGCTAGACGATTACAATCACCTTCTACGAAGTTATCAAAGCAGTAATTAGGATTTAATTGAGATTCTTTGAGAATTACTTTTTTAATAATTGTAATATAATGTTCTTCTAACCATTCATAAAAAAATTGAGATGGTACTTGAATGTTTAATACGTTGTCTTGAATTTTAATTGCTTTAATTGGTTCGAACCAAGTAGCAAAATTTTGAGGGCTTACATTATCCTGAATTACTCTTAGGCAATTCTTCCACACTGTTTCAGCTGTCTTTTCCTTCATAGTATTAAATAAGTTATTAAATATGTTGTGTTTAGTATTATTAACAAGTCCGAGTTTGTAAATATATACTGATTATTTAATCTCGCAAGGAAAAAATCGATAAATAATTTCAAAAAATTTTCGTTTTGGGCTTGTTTTTTTAAATTTTTCTATTATTTGAATTATGTGAAATTTTTTTCTTATTATAGGAGAAATACACATCTAATTTTCCCAGCCAAATACCGGCCCAACCAACCTGAGTAACATACACTTCTTTGCCTGCTTTATTCATTAATTTTACGGGGTGTTCTAAAAAAGTATGGGTATGTCCTCCGATGATTAAATCAATGTTTTCCGTGAGGGGTGCCATCGCACTATCGCTTATTTTTTTCTCGGTAAAAGAAAAGCCTAAATGTGATAATGCAATCACATAATCGCAACCTAAATCATGCTTTAATAATTTAGCAGTTGCATTGGCAATTTCCAGTGGATTTTGGTACTGAGTTTCTTTATACATTTTTTTATCCACTAATCCCTCCAGTTCTATTCCATATCCTAATACACCGATTTTAATTCCTTGCTTATCAAATAGTTTATAGGGCACAACTTTGTCGTGCAAACTGGTGTTTGAAAAATTATAGTTACAGTTGATAAATGCAAAATTGGCATGAGGCATTTGTTTGGTCATGTTATCTACGCCCAGATCAAAATCGTGATTACCAATGGTAGTTGCATCATAGCCCATTAAGCTCATGAGCTTATATTCCAGTTCTCCGCTGTATAAATTAAAATAGGGAGTGCCCTGAAAAATATCCCCTGCATCCAGTAAAAGGATATTATCATTTTCTTTTTTTATTTCATCAATTACGGCTGCTCTTCTGGCAAAGCCTCCTTTATCGGCATATTTTGGGTCATTGCTTGGAAAAGGCTCTATGCGGCTATGCACATCATTGGTGTATAAAATCGTGAGGTGTGATAAATCTTTGCTTTTTAATACTTCTTTTGAAAGTGCCGGAAATCCTGCTAATACAGCTGATGTTCCAACAAAGTATTTTAAAAAATCGCGTCTATTTTGATAATTGAATTCGGCCATCTAATTTAGGTTTTATAGTTTGTCCCAGTTTGGTAATGTCTTCGCAATAGCTGATAATGGCATTTCTAAGAAGTACATTCATTACTTTTTTATCTGATGCATTTTTAAAGAATGTATAATTATCTCCGCCATTGGCAAGATAATCAGAGGTTACCACCCAATATTCTTTTGTCTCGTCGAAGGGTTTACCTTTTATGCTAATATTTGTAGCTTCTGTTCCTTTCATCGTCATGCGCATCCCTCCGATGGGGATACCGCCTTTTTCTACAATTTTGGAACACATATCTTTAAACTGTATACCGCTTAATTTTAACAGCACCACTTCGTTATCAAACGGCATTAATTCAAATACATTACCAATGGTAATATTTCCTTTGGGTAACGAATTTCTTAATCCTCCTTTATTAAAAATGGCAACGTCTAATATTGCAGAATCTTTCCCCAATAATTTTTTGGTTTCGTAAATCACCGCATCACAAAAGAAATTGCCTAAGGTGCTTTCTACATCAGATTTTACTAATGATTCTTCGCTGTGTGCAATAATTTTATTGACTTGCTCATCGTGTGTTTTTTTATAAGGAGCGATGGCTTTGTAAACACTGCTGTCTATTTTATTTTCGTTGACAACAATATGTGATTCGGAAATATTAGTTACAGACGTTTTTTGTGAACAGGCATATAAGCTAATAAGTGCTGAAAAAAAGAGTATTTTTAATTGAAATTTCATGAAACAGAAGACTAATTTTAGATGTCTTAAAGATAATATATAATTTGTATGATTAAAACAGAAACAACGTTAAGAGTACGTTACGGAGAAACCGACCAGATGGGCTTTGTGTATTATGGAGTGTATGCCCAATATTACGAAGTGGGTAGGGTAGAGGCCATGCGTAGCCTTGGTTTCAGCTATCGGGAGATGGAAGAGAGCGGTGTGTTGATGCCGGTTATTAATTTAACAATTAATTACAAAAAGCCGGCAAAATATGATGATGAAGTACGTATTGTAACGACCGTGAAGGAAATGCCCGGAGTTCGTATTACGTTTCATTACGAATGTTTTAATCAGAAAAATGAGTTATTAAATACGGGTTCAGTGATGCTGGTGTTTATTGATAAAGAAAAAAATAAGCCGATGCAGCCTCCTCAATGGATCCTGGATGGGTTTAAGAAGAAGTTTAACGCATAGTTTTCAATACAGAGATTCAGAGTGGGCAAAGAACAGGGAGAATTAAGAGGGAAATTTAAGCCAGTATAAAATAAACTCTGCGAACTCTTATTTTCAGTAAATCTGTGTTGAAATTTTAAAAACGTATTTCACAACCGGGCAACAAGGCCTTCAGTTCATCAATGTATTCTTTGGAAAAGCCGTTTCCTCTAACATCAAGCAATGTCAGGTTTTCAAGCTGACAGATGGTATCCGGTAATTTTTGTAGGTGATTATTTTTAACGGATAACAGTCGCAATTTTTTAGCTTTGTAAATATCAAACGGTAAGGTTTGCAATTGATTGGCATCTAATACCAACACCTCCAGATTAGGGAATCGTTCAAAATGTTTAGTGACGTAAAAGATATTTGTATTGGTTAAATTCAAATAATTTAAATTGGGTATTTTGAATACTTCTTTTGGAAAGCTATCTAATACACAGTTTTCAATGGTTACATCTTTTAAATTTTTTAAATATTTTAATGTAGGAGGTAATTTTAATGTGTCGTTGGTAGAAGATAATTTTAATGTTTTTAATTTGCTTAAATATGCAATACTGCATGGTATACTATCTATTTTGCTGGCAAAAAATTCTAAATAATTAAGGTTCCCCAACTTTTTTAAATCTTCAGGAAAACTACTGAACTCATTGTTATAACTGGCGAAATACACTAAATTATATAAATCTCCAAAGCCCGGAGGAAATGTATTGATCTCATTCCCACTTAATTTTAATGCCTGTAAGTCTTTTAATTTACCCAGTTTGGCGTATAATTTGGGCTCCAGTTTTTTATAACTTAAATCCATTTTATAGACATTCTTTTCCACGTCCAATGCCAGTTTCAAATCAGTATATACCTGCGAGCCGAATGGACCGTATTTATCAAATTCATTTTGTTGTGCTTTACAAAACACCGACAAAAACAAAAATATGGAAATGAGTTTATGCATATCGTGTACTAACGAATATACAAAGTTTTTTAAAAAAATAAAGTGGCTCGGGGTATATTTTTTCAGAATCCCATTTTTTCTAATAGCTCCAGCTTGTAGTGCATATCCAGCGAATAGTTCATTGTGGCGTGCTCTTTTAGGAACAAATACAACAGGAACGCTTTTTTATAACAATTGGCAGATGCTTGTTCCTGATGGTTAGTAGCGGAGTAATAGTTTCCTTTTTCAAATAACAGATCTGCCAGTATTTTTAACTGTTCATCATTTAGTTTTTTTTCCTGAGTTAGTGTGGTAGTAAGGTTGCCATCGTCAATGGATTCAACATAATTGATTTCAGTAGCTGTATATTTTTTTACAGATTCATTAATAAGATCAGAAAATTCAGAGAATTTGGAATCTCTTTTCAAGCCCAGTAAAACAGCCATTACTTTGCCAAATTCTTCGAATTGTTTTACAAGGTAATCACGTTTAAGCATGTGATTTGATGGTTTCTATAATATGAATTACCTGAGGAATCAGAGCAGATTTATCGTCGTTTTGGATCACAAAATCAGCTAAGGGGATTTTTTGTTCATCGGGCCACTGAGCCTGCATGCGTTTTTCAACTTCTTCTTTTGAAATGTGGTTACGTTTCATTACCCGTTCCAGTTTCCTATCCAAAGGCGCTGTAACTAAAATGGTTTTCTTCAGATCTTTATATATACCGGTTTCAAACAATAATGCGGATTCCTTGATAATTAAGGTATTTGCATGGTGTTTGGTTTGGTATTCGGTAAAGTCGTATTTAACTGCCGGATGAATAATGGCATTTAATGAGTGAAGGGTGTTGGTATCGGAGAATACCTTTTTAGATATAAAGGCGGTATTAATTTGTTGATCATTTATGTATGCTTCTTTACCCAGAAGATCAATAACCGCTTTTTTTACGGCAGGTGTATAATATAATTCTTTAGCCCTGTCGTCAGAATTATAGATGGCGCAGCCCATCACGTCAAATAGCTTTGAGACTATTGTTTTTCCGCTTCCTATGCCACCGGTTAAGCCTATGATCATTACTTATAGATTAAATACGAAATAGTGCCAGGCTCTGCTTGTAAGATTTTCACGTCGGATGGTGTTCTAACAATTTCTACCTGCAAATGTTTTCGTTTTTCTTTAATATGTTCGTAGTTAACAATTGCTTTGAAAGAACTGGCTTGCACATTTTCATAATCCTTCATCGCTACTACATATTTTAAGGTAATGTATTCAGGTAATAATTTAATAGGGGCATTGCCGGGATTATTCATTATCTGAATAGGGACTTTGATAGTGGATTCAGTAAGTTTATCAACGTTAAAGCTAAGCTGTACAGCTTTGACGTTGTAATTGATTGAGGAAGATGGTTTTTTTAAAGAGACTTCTGACGAGAAGTTTTGATGTACATCTTTTAAGTTAACAAAATAAGTGTACACCGTATCCATTTTTCTTAACTCCAAGCTGTCGCCCGTTACAGTAACATATGCAGGAGTGATGATTGTTTTTGAAATAATAGAATATCCCGGAGAACAAGTGGCTTTTAAATTAGCTTTAACGGGGAGTAATTTTGAATTGCCTTTACTGGAATTAAAAAAAAGAGTATCTGGTCTAACTTTGATTATATCTACATCAAAATTGATTGCATTTTGTAAACTGAAATTTCCATTTCTAATGGAATAAGCCTGCGTTTTTTCGTTTGTTTTTAATAAACTAAAATCAATAACGACTTCGTTCACTGTTTTTTTGAGCAGAATAAACAATAATTTTAATCCGCTTGTTTTGATTTCCACATCCAGTGATTCGGGTAATTCTCCCACAATTAATTTATGGGTGGGGAGGTTGATGAATTTTACAGGAACATGTAAGGTGTATTTATAATTTCTGTTTAAAGCATGCACCACCCAAAGTAGTGATGCGATGCCTAAACATATTAAAAAGGTACCAACCTTTTTGCCTAGCAGTATACGCCGAATGCGTGTAATGGCATTTGACGAACTCATCTGATTAAGCGTTTTGGTTTAAAGTTGAAGTAGCATCCTGAGAAATGGCATTTTTTGAGATCTTTAATTTAGAGCCATCTTCTACAGCAATAATGATAGTACCATCATCATTCATTTTATTGATAGTACCATAGATACCACCAATGGTTAAAATTTTATCATTTACTTTTAAGGAGTCAATGTATTTTTTTGTTTCTTTTTGTTTTTTCATTTGAGGACGAATCATAAAGAAGTAAAATACCACTACGATTAAAACCAAAGGGATTATTTGTGTGATTGGATTTCCTCCTGCAGCACCGCCGCCCATTAAAATTACTAAGTTGTTCATGTTTTGTTTATTTGATTTGTTATTGGTTTATAATTTAAATTGTTAGTGTGCAGTTGGTAACTCATTAGGGTTTGCACTGGTGGGAACAATAATATTAGCCTTAATATAAATTATTTTTGTGCTGGGTTCACAATTAGTAACAAGAGTTACAGATTTTTCTACCATGCCTGATTTTCCTTCGCTAGAAAATACAACATTAACAGTGGCTTCTTCTCCGGGTAAAATTGGTTTTTTAGGATATTCAGGAACGGTGCACCCGCAGCTACCATTGGCAGACGATATAATTAAATTGGCACCTCCTGTGTTTTTGAATTTGAAACCATAGGCTACTTTTTCACCTTGTGTAATACGGCCAAAATCGTGAGATTCCTCTTCAAATTTTATATCCGGTAAATCAGCATTGGTAGTTCCTTCGGCCGACTTTGTATTCATCACATCATTTGTTGAAATTTCGGTGCTATGCTCTTTACAAGCAGTTGCAAAGAGTAGCATGGAAGCTGCTAAAATATAGAGTGTTTTCATTTTCATATAATTGATAGCAAATTTAGGATTTTATACCGATTTACCATATATATTATTTGAAAAAAAATAACCAAAAGTAATAGCATAAAGGCCTTATAATAAGGCTTTTATGCGTTGTATGTTTTTTGCTAATGTCTCTGATTCGATGAAGTTTAGAGTTTGTTGTCCGTCAGACAATGCCTCTTCCGGTTTATCGTGAACTTCATATATTATGCCATCTGCACCAGCTACAAGTGATGCCAGGGCTAATTTTGGAACATATTCTCTGATACCAATTCCATGTGATGGATCGGCGATAACCGGAAGATGAGATTTATCTTTTAAAATTTGTATGGCATTAATGTCAAACGTGTTACGATACATGGTTTCAAATGTTCTGATTCCTCTTTCACACAATAATAATTTTTCATTTCCTTTACTGAAAATATATTCTGCCGAATTCAATAACTCATCAATAGTACCACTGATTCCTCTTTTAATCATAACAGGTTTGTCAATTTCTCCCAACGCATCCAATAAGTTGTAATTTTGAGAATTACGGGCACCTACCTGAAAAATATCTACATAACCCATCATTTCTTTTATTTGAGATGCTTGCATGACTTCTGTTATTATTTTAATGTTATGTGGTTTGCATTGTTCGTGCATCATTTTTAAACCTTCAATACCCAATCCTCTGAATGCATAAGGAGAACTACGTGGTTTATAAACACCGCCTCTCATGATTTTAATATCGTTTTTTATGAGGTGGCCAACAATTTTAGAAACTTGTTCTTCGCTTTCAATGGAGCAGGGTCCTGCCATTAAGCCATGATAGCCATTTCCTATCACCACATCATCTCCCAAATCAACTTTAGTATTTTCGGTTTTCCATTTGCTGCTCACTAGTTTATAGTTATCGGACACCCGGTGAATGTCTTTTACACCATTTAAATGACCAATTATCCTAATATCAACATCCTGTTTTCCAATACATATCAAATAATTTTCGAATTGTGTTTTAACTTTTGTTACAGAATATTTATGAGTTTCTAATGTGTTCAGAATAATTTGTAAATCTTCTGCTTTTATATTTTTATGTAATTGAATAATCATGATTTTGAATTTTTAATGATAGAAATAAACTCAGGAATGTCTTTTTCGAAATTGGATGATGTTGAGAGTAATTGAATAAACGAAGAGCCCATAATAGCTCCATTGGCTACGCTACAGGCTTCCTCAAATTCCTGTTGCCCCTTAATACCAAAGCCAATTAAAATTTTATTTTTCAAGGCTAATGATGTAATCTCTGTTAAGTGTTTATACGAATTTTGTTTTATAGCTGTGAAATTTCCGGTGGTGGAATTGGAAGAAACTAAATATAAAAACCCAGAGCTTTTAAGATCGATCAATTTAATGCGATGAGTTGCTGTTTCCGGGCTAATAATTAAGGCTACTTTAATATCATATTTTTCAGCCAGGGCTTTATGTGTGTTATCAAATTCATTTAATGGTAAATCAGGTAAAATCACACCATCAATTCCAACTTCATGACAAGATTTGTAAAATTCTTCAACACCGTATTGCATTACAGAATTTAAATAACCCATTAGCAATACAGGTAATTGAGTTATTGTTCGTAAAGATTGTAGTTGTTCAAATAAAACTTTTAAGGTCATCCCATTATTTAGAGCTTTCATACTAGACTGCTGAATTATTGGCCCATCTGCTATGGGGTCAGAAAATGGAATACCTATTTCCAATAAATCAACATCTGTCGTATCTAAAATTTTAATAATCGATAAAGTGTCGTTTATGTTAGGGTATCCGGCGGTTAAAAATATAGATAGAATATTTTCTTCCTTTTTTTGAAATAGATTATCAATTCTATTTTTCATAATCGTTTTGGTTTAAATAGTTTATGTAGGTGGTTAAGTCTTTATCACCTCTTCCTGAAAGATTTACAACAACCGTGTCTGTTTTTTTGAAATTTAATTTCGTTAAAACGGCTAATGCATGTGAACTTTCAAGTGCGGGAATAATACCTTCTTTTTGAGTTAAATTTAAAGCTGCTTCCAATGCTTCTTTATCTGTTACGTGCATGTAATTTGCCCGTTTGACATCATGTAAGAAAGAATGGATAGGTCCAATACCCGGATAATCAAGCCCTGCTGAAATACTATAGGGTTCTATAATTTGTCCATCTTCATTTTGCATTAAATAGGTTTTACTTCCATGAATAATACCCGGCTTCCCTATAGTTAAAGTTGCGGCTGTATGCCCTGTTTGAATACCTTTTCCTGCAGCTTCTACTCCAATTAGTTTTACATTTTCATTGTTTAAGTAATGGTAAAAAGCACCTGCGGCATTACTTCCTCCTCCAACACATGCTATTACAAACTCCGGATTTTCTTTTCCAACTTGTTCTAATAACTGATTTTTCATTTCTTTACTAATAACTGATTGAAAGCGGGTTACCATATCAGGGTATGGGTGTGGGCCAACTACTGATCCAATAATGTAGTGTGTGGTTTCTGTATGATTAATCCAATCTCTGATGGCTTCATTAGTAGCGTCTTTTAGCGTTTTACTTCCTGATGTTGCAGGAATGACTTTAGCTCCCAACATTTTCATTCGGGCAACATTTGGGGCTTGTCTTTTAATATCTACTTCTCCCATATAAACGATACATTCCAGATTCATTAATGCACAGGCAGTTGCCGTTGCTACACCATGCTGTCCGGCTCCGGTTTCGGCTATAATTCTTTTTTTACCTAAACGTTTGGCTAATAAAATTTGTCCTAATGCATTGTTAATTTTATGAGCTCCGGTATGATTTAGGTCTTCACGTTTTAAAAAAATATTTGTATGGAACTGTGATGATAAATTTTTTGCATGGTACAAAGGAGTTGGTCTTCCTACATAATTTTTGAGTAATTCGTCAAATTCTTTTTTAAAAGAATCACTTTCTATAATTTCCAGGTAATTATTTTTTAGTTCCTCTACATTATTAAATAATATTTCAGGAATATAGGCACCACCATATTCTCCGTAATATCCTTGTTCGTTAACATTGTAATTATTCGTTGTCATAGCTATTGAGTTTTAAAATGAATTGTTTGATTTGGTCTATGTTTTTTACTCCGGGTTTGATTTCAAATTTTGAATTGATATCAAGGCTGATTAATTGAGGAATGTTTAACTGTTTAATTTTTCCGATATAATCCTCGTTAATCCCTCCACTCAGGAAAAATGGAGTAGTGCCTTTATAGTTTTTTAGTAGTTGCCAGTTAAAAATTTTTCCGCTTCCTCCGTAGTTTGTTGTAGGAGTATCGAATAAAAAATAATCTACGCATGATTGGTATTTTTCTATAAGACTAAAGTCAAAATCATCATTTATTGAAAAAGCTTTTATTACCTTAACATATGGTTTTAATTCTGCGCACATTTCAGGGCTTTCTTCACCATGTAATTGAACTAAGTCCAAATCATAATCTGATATTCTTTTTAACATGGAAGTGTATTCTTCATTAACAAATACGCCTACTTTTTTAATCGATTTTGGTATTTTTTTTACAAAGTCAGTACTCAAATTTGAATCCACAAAACGAGGAGATTTATTGTAAAATATCAAGCCCATATAATCTATTGGTAATTGGATTAATTCTTCAATATTGTATTGGTGTTTTAAACCACAGACTTTTAGGTTCATTGTGCTATCTTTTTTTAAAGGGTTGATGTGTGGGCAACTAAATTCAGTTCAGAGATAAATTCCTTGCATGCTAAATGCGGATGTGGCTGTTTCATGAAATGACTCCCGATTAAAAATCCCTGATAGCCTGCTTTTTTTAAATCACAAATTGTTTGTGGGTTTTCTATGCCGCTTTCAGAAATTTTTACCATGTGTTTTGGAATTAAATCAGCCATTAAAAATGATTGTGAAATGTCAATTTTCATGGTATTCAAATCCCGATTGTTGACCCCTACGATATTTACTTTATCATATATTTTTTTTATTTCCTCAGGGTGATGTAATTCTAATAGGACTTCTAATCCGAGCTGATGTGCAACATCGGTAAACTGAATAATTTCGCCTTCTGTTAATACAGCTGCTATCAGTAAAATGGCATCCGCCCCGATGGACTTTGATTCTACAATCTGATACTCATCTACGATAAAATCTTTTCGTAAAATCGGACAGAAATTGTATTTTCTTGCCGTGCTTAAATCTTCTGAACTCCCGCCAAAAAATGGTTTATCGGTTAAGATTGACAGAGCACTTGCACCTGCCTGCATGTAGCCTATGGAGGTTTTTTCCACACTCAGGTATTTATTAATTACACCGGCAGATGGAGATTGTTTTTTGAATTCAGCGATAATGCCGCTTTTATCTTTTCTTTGTATATAAGCTGCTAATGATACTGTTGGAGAATTGTAATAGTTCGATTTTTTTAATAATTCTACCGGATACAAAGCTTCATTTTCTTTGACTTCTTTTCTTTTATGTTCTATGATTTTTTCTAATGTATTCATAATTATTTTGAGATTAAGTTTTTAAACAGATTATAAGTTTTTTTTGACTCAATTGTCTCTTTGCATATATTTATGCAGAGTTCTATGCTTTTTGCAGGCTCATAAGCATTCATCGCTAAAGCACTATTGACAATGACCACATTTTTTTGAGCAGCTGTCGATTCATTTTTTAGTACATCCATAAATATTCTGGCAGAATCGCCAATGGTTGAACCTCCAAATAAATCCTGTTGGTGTTGCTTTGAAAAGCCTAATGTTTCGGGGTCAATCGTTTTTTCAGATGTTTTGGTGATGTATTTAAACGGTGCGGTTAAACTTACTTCATCATAACCATCTATCGAATGCACTAAGCAAAAATCCGCTTTATCTTTTTGTAAAATATAATTGTAAAGTCTGGCGACATCTAATCCGTATACGCCTACGTATCTGAAATTTATATTAGCAGGGTTTACCAAAGGCCCCAGAAGATTAAAAAATGTTTTGGTGCCTAATTCTTTTCTTGTTGCGGCAACAGTTTTTAAACCAGGGTGAAACAACGGCGCATGCATAAAGCAGATATTATGAGTGTTAAATTCTTTATTTAAATCATTTGTATTTGTTTTAAACTCATATCCCAGATATTTTAAAATGTCTGAAGAACCGGAAATGGATGAAGAGCCATAATTACCATGCTTGGCAACAGGAATGCCTGATGCGGCCAATACCAATGCCGAGAGTGTTGAAATATTAAATGTGTCTTTTTGATCTCCACCGGTTCCACATACATCAATTGCTTCACGATCTAGATTTACTGGTACACAAGCATCTAACAATGCTTTTCTAAAACCGGTTAATTCGTTTACAGAAATTGGTCTTGCAATATAAAACGATATGATCGCTGCTATTTGTGCGGCATTGTAATTGTTATTACATATATCCTGAAGCAATTGATAGGCTTCTGTTTCGGATAAGGTATGTCCATGACATAACATTTGAAATGTTGTTTCCATTTTTTGATTTTTATAATATGTATTAAAACGTTTTGTCAGTTCGAGCGGAGTTGAGAACTTTTTGATCTGCTTCTCGGCTACCCGCCAGTTGTCGGACACGGCGCTCGAAGTGACAGGGATGGAAGAATAAATTAGGCGTTAAGCCAATTGTGAATCATAGTTTCACCGTGTTCTGATAAAATTGATTCAGGGTGAAATTGCACTCCTCGCACATTATATGTTTTGTGTTTTAAAGCCATGATATTTCCTTGTTCATCAGTAGCAGTAATTTGTAATTCTTGTGGAAGAAGGCTATTGTTTATTACCCATGAATGGTAACGACCAACGATGAATTTTTTTGGACAGTTGTTGAAAATGGCATCCTCTGAAATTATATGAATGGGTGTTGCAATTCCATGAAATACAGTATCCAGATTTTTTAAACTACCTCCATATACTTCACCAATAGCTTGTAAACCCAGGCAAACTCCCAAAATACTTTTTGATGCTCCATATGTTTTTATCAGTTCAGGCATTATTCCCGCATCTTTTGGTAAACCCGGTCCAGGAGATAATAAAATTTTGTCATATGCGTTTATATCTTCTATAGAAATTTTGTCATTTCTAATGACGTCAAATGGAATATTATTTACCTTTTCAATTAAATGAACTAAATTGTAAGTAAAGCTGTCGTAATTATCTAATACTAGAAGTTTCATTTGTTTGCGATTGTAATGTTATTAAATTTTTCGGCTTGTTGTATCGATTTTTTTAATGCAGATACTTTATTATTGATTTCCTGTAACTCGCTTTCTTCGTCAGAGGAAACTACTATTCCTGCTCCTGCTTGATAATATAATGTATTATCCTTACTCAAAAATGTACGAATCATAATCGCATGATTTAGTTGGTTATCATGGCTTATGAAACCAATACACCCTCCATAAAATTCGCGGGATTCTATTTCGTATTCGTCAATTAGCTCTAATGCTCTATATTTTGGAGCTCCGGATAGTGTACCTGCCGGAAATGTACCCAGTAAGACTTCAAATGGATGGTGAATCGATTTCTTTTTTCCTGTAACTTTGCTTACCAGATGAATGACATGAGAGTAAAATTGTGTTTGTTTGGATATTTTTAATTCTACATCTGAGCAATATTTACTCAAATCATTTCTGGCTAAGTCAACCAGCATATTGTGTTCAGCTACTTCTTTTGGGTCGTTTAGTAAAGCTTTAGCCTTTTGTACATCTTCTTCATCATCTCCTGTGCGCCGATACGTTCCTGCAATTGGATGAATTTCGCTGATATTGTTTTGAATGACTAACTGTGCTTCGGGTGATGAACCAAAGATTTTAAAACTTCCCAAGTCAAAATAAAACATATAGGGCGAAGGATTGATGTTTTTTAATGCACGGTATACATTAAAGTCATCACCTACAAAGGATTGACAAAATCTTCTGGAAAGAACTAATTGAAACACATCGCCTTGCTGACAGTGTTGTTTGGCTTTGGTTACTAGTTTTTTATATTGCTCGTCTGTAACAGATGAAGTTGTTTCATTGATTGTGGAAAATGCAAACTCATTGATGCTTGATAACTGTATTTTTTCAGAGACTTCATGTAACTGATTTCCAGCTTGCTCTTTAGTGTAATGATGACTAATAATATACAAGGAATTAGTAGTGTGATTAAATACCAGAATGATACTGTAAGCATGATAAATTAGCTCAGGGATGTGAAGTGTTTTATGATCTGATTTTAATGTAATATCCTCTGCATAATTTACAATATCGTAACCTGTGTAGCCAAACAAGCCTGCATGGCAGAATGGTAATGGCTGGGTTTCATACTCAAAATTGTTTTTAAATGTTATTAATTCATTTAATAAAACATCTTTTTCATAGGGAATTGTAGTTTTAGTAGTATTTCCATTGATGGTTGTTTTTAAAATATTGTTTTTTAAAACGATTGATGCCAAAGGGTTTAAACAGATATATGAATAGTGCCCGTTTTTGCTGTTGTAATCAGAGCTTTCTAATAACAATGCATATTGATATTGGTCTCTCAAGGCTAAATATAATGCTACCGGTGTTTTGGTATCTGCCAGAATTTGGTGAGTGAGTGTATGTAATTTCATTTGTGTTATTTTTTTATGAATGTGATTAAAAACAAAAAGCCCGCTGTTGATTGAACAGCGGGCTTAGTAATGCCTCATAAGTATATAAATAGCTTAGCTGTTCATGTGTTTACATGAAAGCCACCAGAATTTATTTACTAAATTATTTTTCATTTGATACTGCAAATGTAATGTAACTTATTTTAAACTTCCAAATTTATTTTTGAATTTAACAAAAAATTAATTTCCTTCCATCAAACCTCTTCCTGTTTTTTGGATTTTATTATCCCGCTTTAAGTCAATGATAATTTTATCTAATACACCATTTATAAAGGTTTTACTGTTGGGAGTGCTGTATTCTTTGGAGATGTCAATATATTCATTTAAGGATACTTTAACCGGTACATTACTCACATGTAAGAATTCGGCTAAGGCCATTTTCATTAATAGTATATCCATAGAGGCAATACGCTCTAATTCCCAGTTTTTTGTTTTCTCATCAATGAGTTTATTGTACTCTTGATCACCGGCTATTGTTTTTCTGAATAAGGTAGAGATAAATTGTTTATCATCTTCAGCATCTTTATACAAAGGCACTAAATGCATGGTTCCGGTAAAGTTTTCAAATGTTCTTGATACCATCGAAAAAGCTCCAAAGGTATCATCTGCCCAGTGGATGTTTTTTTCTTCAAACAAGTGATTTAATAATTCATGTTCATATAAAAACTCCGTAGCAACCGAAATCAAAAATTGTTTATCCTCTTTAGCAGAGGGTGTTGCAGAAGCCATGCTTAATTCGGCATATAATTTACGCACCAAATCAAAATCGCTTTGCCATGAAATTTTGCGGTTGGCTACTTCTTTTTTTAATTCTTCACTACGCGTCAATGAAACCAAAACAACATTTTCTATAAAACGCATATTGGGTTCCAGGTCTTCTTTACTTGGTAATCGTTTATTCTTGTTTTCTTCTGTTACTAATAATGCCGTATGATGCATATCGGTAAACAGTACAAGTACGTAAATGTAGAGATCGTATATTTTATCTAAACTTTTGAATAATTCTTTTTCATAAAACCCTATATCTGCTTTCTCTTGTTGAAAGTAAGAATACAAAGTCTGCATTGTTTTTATTCGAAGGTAACGTCTGTTTAGCATAAAGAACGAGGATTAATTTGAAAATGAGTTAATTTGATGATTCGGCAATGTTTTATTTTAGTTAATCGTTTTCACATTGTCAGCCTGAGCGGAGTCGAAGGCATTATAAACCCTTCGACTTCGCTCAGCGTGACTATAATACAGCATTAATTCTGGCAATACTTTCGATGCGCTGTTCGGCTATTTTATTAGCTGCCGCATAGGTTGGTATGTTTTGTGCTTTGGCCGTTTGGATAATATTCCAGGTAGTGCCATAAATTTTTTCAGCATGAGTCATTGCACGTTCTCTGTTGTAGCCTTCCAATTCGTAGTATACATTAATGATACCACCAGCGTTTACTACAAAATCAGGAGCGTATAATATACCTTTTTGCAACACCAATTCGCCGTGTTTTTTCTCATCAGCCAATTGATTGTTGGCAGCGCCACAAATCACTTTACATTTTAATTTTGATAAAGTATCATCATTTACAGTTGCACCTAAAGCGCATGGTGCATAAATGTCGATATCCAGATCAAACATTTTGTCGGCAGTCACAAACTCAGCTTTGTATTTATCAACTGCTGTTTTAATGCGTTCTTCGCTGATGTCGTAAACATATACTTTAGCACCTTCTTTTGAAATATGTTCTACTAAATGCATTCCCACATTTCCGATACCTTGTACCAATACTTTTTTGCCGGCAAGGCTATCACTTCCAAATGCTTCTTTAGCACTGGCTTTCATACTCACATATACACCATAAGCCGTTACAGGAGAAGGATCTCCGCTTCCGCCCATATTTTCAGGTAACCCGCTTACATAATCCGTTTCCATTTTAATGATCTCCACCAAGACTGTTCACAAATTTCCCGAAACGGCGTAACAGGGCTTCTGATTTAATTTTGGAGGCATCTCCGATAATAACAGCTTTTCCGCCACCTAAATTTAAACCGGCAACGGAGGATTTATAGGTCATTCCTCTCGACAAACGTAATACGTCTGTTAAGGCTTCCATTTCGTTGTTGTAGTTCCACATACGTGTTCCGCCTAATGAAGGGCCCAATACAGTATTATGAATAGCTATAATGGCTTTTAGTCCAGTAGCATTGTCGTTACAAAATAAGATCTGTTCGTGATTATTCACTAACATTTGTCCGATTACCGGATTTTGAGCCAGGCTCGAGTCTTTAATGTCTTTTACTTCCATGACACGTAGGGTTTAATTTTCGGCACTAATTTAGGGTTTATTTACGTAGAAAATAATTTTTTTGATTATATAATAGAATTAAAAACTATCACTAAATTCGGGACTTATTTTGGCAAAACTGATCAAATATATAATCCTCTTTATTCCTGTTCTTTGCCTTGGGCAAAGGAAGATGACAGGTACTAAGGATTTCTATATCAAAGTAGCTCCTACGTATGGTTTTATTTTTGAACACCGCAGTACCATTGGTAATTTGGTAAAAGGCTATATTCCGGGCATGGAAGTGGATTTTGTGAAACCCACCACCGGAAGTAAGCGCTGGCATCGTGAAAACAATTTTCCGGAAGTAGGTTTATCCTTTAATTTTATCGATTTTGCCAATCCCAAACAATTGGGATATTGCTATGCCTTATCTCCTTATATTGAAGTGCCCTTAAATAAAAAAGAAAGAGCCTCAAGACCTGTGCTCCGGGTATGTTGGGGTGTATCTTATCTTACCAAGAAGTTCGATATAGATAATAATCCCAAAAACATTGCTATTGGAAGCAACTGGAATACGTTTGTGCAATGGAAAGTATTATGGCATTTGAAGTTAAGTGAAAAATTCAGATTAGAACCGGGACTATCCTTTGCTCATGCATCTAATGGCCGAACACAAGTACCAAACCTGGGATTGAATGTGGTTTCTTTGAATTTGGGGTTGACCTATAAATTAAACGGAGAAGTTGCAAAGGCCGATCTGATTGACTCTTCTTCGGTATGGAACAGTAAGCACGAATTATTAGTATGGGATGCCGTTGGAACAAATGAACATGAGCCTCCAGGAGGACCAAAATATTTCGCGAATACCTTTGGGCTTAATTATTACTATAATGTAAGAAATACCCATAAATGGGGTGGCGGACTGGATGTGTGTTATGATACCCAGAATGCCTATCATCTGGAAACTTCCGGACATCCTGCCCAAAGCTGGACAGATGTGATGCAATTAGGCGTAAAAGCCTGTTATGCTTATAATGTCGGACAAATAAGTTTCCCGATCGAAATGGGGTATTATGCGGTTTCCAAACCAAAAGAAGATGGTCCTATTTTTCACCGCATTGGGATCCGGTATTATTGTAAAAACGGCTTAATGTTTAACTTTACTATGAAATCGCACTGGGCTGTTGCAGCTCATTTCGATTATGGTTTGGGATATAAATTCAGTATCAAAAAGAAAAAAGCTCATGCGCTATAACATATTCATACTGACAATTTGTGTACTGGTATTTAATGCCTGTAAGAAAGAAAGTATGTGCGATTGTGTGAAATCTTCAGGCCCTACTAATGTTATTTATCGAGATCTGAAAGACTTTAACTGTATTTATCTGAAAGATAAAATGGACTTGTATCTTACGCAGGGGCCTCAATTTGAAGTAAAAGTAGAAGCCGGTGAAAACTTACAACGATTGATTAAAACAGAGCTGGACGGGGAAACACTCAAAGTATTTAATAATAACCGCTGTAACT
>JACQAK010000157.1 GCA_016194985.1 Bacteroidota bacterium | reverse complement strand
GATAGGTATAGTTTGAAAATTATTTCACTAATATTTTTGGTTCCAGCATATCCAACATGGCATATTTCACGCCTTCTCTCCCAAGCCCGCTTTCTTTCACTCCTCCATAAGGCATTTGGTCATAACGTAAAGTTGGTACATGATTATGTATAACACCGCCTACTTCTATGTGTTTAAAACAGTTGTTCAGTTCTATTGTATCATTTGTAAATACACCGCATTGCAACCCAAATTTGGTATTATTGGCCTGATGTATTGCTTCTTCAATGGTTTCGTAGGAATTGATGCAAATTACGGGACCAAATACTTCTTCGGCATATACCTTCATATTGTGATTGCAATGGGTAAGAATGGTTGGTTCTACATAACTTCCTGTTCTTTTTCCTCCACAAATTAATTGAGCACTTTGTTGAAGCGCCTCTTTTATCCAGCTTTCAACGCGTATGGCATTTGCTTCATCAATCATGTTTGAAATATCTGTTGAAGCATCTGATGGATTACCATATTTTAATTGAAGCGTCTGCGCTTTTAATTCATCAATAAAGGTTTGATATATAGAAGAATGAACGATAAAACGTTGCGCATGTATACAGATTTGTCCACTGTAAGAAAAGGCTCCCATCAATGATTTGGTTAAAGCATCTTTAAGATCAGCACTTGGAGTAATGATCGTAGCGGCATTTCCGCCTAATTCCAATACCACTTTCTTTTTGCCACTTTGTTGTTTCATTTTCCAGCCTATGTCCGGAGAACCTGTAAAGCTTAGTAATTTAAAGCGTTCATCCGTAACCAGTAAATTTCCTGTTGTTCTGTCTGTTGGTAAAACAGAAACGGCGCCTTTCGGTAGGTCTGTTTTATCAATAATTTTTGCCAGTTCCAAACAGGATAAGGGTGTACGACTGGCAGGTTTTAAGATAATTGGACAGCCACTGGCAATAGCCGGCGCCAGTTTGTGTACCGCTAAATTCATAGGAAAATTAAAGGGAGCGATGCCTGCAATTAATCCTATCGGAAAATAACTGACAATGCCTTTTTTCTGATCCGTATGTAAAATTCTTTCCAAATCAAGTTCTTCGGTTCTGTCTTTGAGGCTTTCTTCTGCAGCAATTAAAAAGGTATATGCCGAACGATCGATTTCTGCTAGGGCATATTTTAAAGGCTTTGCGCTTTCTAAACTTAAAATGTTTGCCAAGTAATTTCTATTGGCGTAAACCTCGTCAGAGATTTGTTTGAGGATGTCGTATTTTTTTTGTGAAGATAGATTTCCGAGTTCTTCTTTAACAGATAATGCCTTTGTAATGGCATCTTCTAAAATGATTTCGTTAGCCAGGTAAATGGTAGCTACTAAAGAATGATCAAAAGGGTTTTTTACTTCGAGTGTTTTATTGGAAGTGATAAAATGCCCTGCGGAATATAGTTTGTAAGTATCCAATTTATTTTTTCGTCAATGCTTTAAATACATCTTCCAGTTTTTGTTCTTCTTTATTCATTGTTAACACGCTTAAATTATGCTTCACTGCGTAGTTAAATAATTCTTTACGAACATCATTTTCTACATCCGAAATAATTTTCCAGGTGTTACCTTCCAGTAAAACGGCATCTTCAACTCCCTGAATGGATTTTAAAGATTTTGCAACAACTTCTTTGTCAAACTCTACCGTGATAACCTGTTTGGTGGTGTTTTGTTGCAAAGTTTGTGTGGTATCGTTTGCTACAATTTCACCTTTATTAATAATAATCACTCTGTCGCAAACGGCTTCTACTTCCTGCATAATATGAGTGCTCAACATTACTGTTTTTTGCTTCCCTAATTTTTTAATAAGTCCGCGAATTTCTTCTAATTGGTTAGGATCTAAACCGGTGGTTGGTTCATCCATGATCAGTACTTTCGGATCATGAATCATGGCTTGTGCTAAGCCAACACGTTGACGATAACCTTTTGATAAAGCGCCGATCTTTTTATTTTGTTCAACCTGCAGGCCGGTAGCTTCGATCATTTCTTTTACGCGTTCTTTGGCATTTTTGATTTGGTATAAGCCTCCAATAAATTCAAGGAATTCTTTTACATACATATCCAGATATAAAGGATTATGTTCAGGCAGGTATCCTATTTGTTTTCTAACTTCAATACTTTGGTCGTTAGTGTTAAATCCGCATACAGTGGCAGTTCCTTCGGATGGTGGAATATAGCAGGTTAGGATTTTCATCATGGTGCTTTTTCCTGCTCCGTTAGGACCTAAAAATCCAACAATTTCATTTGTGCCAATTTCAAAGGAGACATTATTTAACGCTTTTTGAGCGCCATATAGTTTGGTGATATTATTTACTTTAATAGACATAGCCGGTAGTAGATTGTATCTCAAAAATACAGATTTTTTATTACAATTAATAGAACGCAGAGCACGCAGATAGTTATGATAATAATATGATTCTATAGTACTGTAAATAAAAATCTTATAAAATCATAGGTAATCTGTGCCATCAGCGTTCTATTCATTATCTTTATCCCATGACAGGATTAGTTGTTAAATCTACCGGAAGTTGGTATGCTGTTCGTATTGATAGCGGAGAGGTAATTGAATGCAGATTAAAAGGTAAAATTCGTTTGGATGACCGCAAAACAACCAATCCGGTTGCTGTTGGTGATATTGTGGATATTGACAGGGATAAAGATGGAAGTAACCAAATTACAAGTATTCATCCGCGTAAAAATTATATTATTCGTAAATCCATCAATCTTTCCAAACAGGCTCATATCATTGCCAGTAATTTGGATCAGGCTATCTTGTTGGCTACCCTGGTGGCTCCTCGTACTTCTTTAGGGTTTATTGACCGGTTTTTAGTGACGGCTGAAGCCTATGGTATTCCGGCTAAAATCATCTTCAATAAAAAAGACGTGTTGGATGAAGAAATGATTGAATTGCAAAATGAGATGATGAAATTGTATACCGATATTGGATACGAGTGCTATTCCGTAAGTGCGTTTGATAAAAAAGATATTGAGTTTTTAAAAACATTATTAAAAGATAAAACCACTCTGATTGCAGGCCATAGCGGGGTAGGGAAGTCTACCTTAGTGAATGCCATTGAAGCTAATCTGGATCTCAAAACAGGCGATATTTCTTCTGCTCATTTAAAGGGGATGCATACCACAACATTTGCTGAATTATTTCCTTTATCTTTTGGAGGTAATATTATTGACTCTCCCGGAATCAAGGAATTAGGCTTAGTGGAAATGAAGAAAGAAGAGGTGGCTCATTATTTTCCTGAAATGATGGCTAAAATGAATGAGTGCAAATTCAATAATTGTTTGCATGTCAATGAGCCAGGTTGTGCTATTTTAAAGGCCGTTGAAGCAGGTGATATTTCGCAGGAACGTTATCAAAGCTATTTGGGAATTTTAAATGGCGAAGAAATGGACTGGAAGGAATGGGAAATAAGATAATTTAAAATTTATTTATTTTTTATTTCTTTGATCAAAGCTCCTTCTTTTATTACTCTAAATGCCGTTCTTCTGTTTTTTTGATGCGCGGCTTCAAATTCTTCACTTTTCGGAACCATCTTTGCAATTTCAGCGTCGCTAATCAATGGTTTGGATTCTCCGTAACCTGTTGGTAATAAACGATCTTTGGCAATGCCTTTACTTAATAAATAATCCACACAGGATTGTGCACGCGCCTGCGATAATTTTTGATTTAATTTATCACTACCTCGTGTATCTGTATGCGCATTAATTTCAATACTAAAGTTGTCGTTTAACTGAAGATAATCATAAATTTTATCCAGGATCTCCATAGATTTGGGACGTAAGGTGGCTTTATTCAAATCATACTCAATACCTTCAATCACGACATCCTGTTCAGGAATAATGCTTAACGTAAAATCCTGAACGATATGGGTGGTTTCAGTAAGTCCTTTTGTTGTAGCACTTGCAGCGCTCGCCTGATAGCCTTTCTTTTGTGCTTTCAAGAAAAATTGTTTGTTCTCTTTTAATGGTGTGGAATAATATCCTTTGTCATCTGTAATTAAAAACATGGGTTCGTCATCTCCACTCACATCTTTAATAGTAATTAAGGCACTTGGAATAGGTTCGTAAGTGTCATAATCTGTAACAACACCACTAATGTCAAAAAGGATAGGTTCATTCTCAAACTCATAAATATCGTAGCAATTTCCACCGGGGCAATCTTCTCTGTCACTTGCAAAATAACCTTTGGTTTGAATCCGGTCTAAAATAAAATACGCATCATCTTTGCTTGAGTTAATAGGGCTTCCCAGATTTTTTGGTGCAGCATATAATGAATCGTCTGTGTTTAATGAACTTTTGTAAACGTCTAAGCCACCCATGCCGGTATGACCGTTTGAACTAAAAAATAAGGTATTGGAGATGGTGTGATAAAAAGGAGTGGCTTCGTCACCACTGGTATTAATAGCTGGACCTAAATTCTTAGCTTCTCCGGTTAATCCATTCTCGTCAATGTTGCACATATAAAGGTCAAAGCCACCAAGGCCTCCGGGTTTGTTAGATGCAAAAAATAATTTTGTACCATCAAATGATACATACGGTTGAATGGCTTTGTAGCCTTGTTTATTAACGGTTTCGCTTAGTTTGTACGCTTCGTAAAACAAACCGTCTTTCATTTTAGCCATGTAAATAAAAGCTTCGTTACGGTTGGCATCGCTCCAGCGGGTAAAGAACATAATTTCATCAGAGGTAATCACACTGGCTCCTTCATGTAGCCCTGTGTTTACAGGTCTTCCAAAGTTTACAGGTTTCATCCAGCCTGTATCTTTTAGTTCTGTGTAATATAAATCACATAAGTAGCGGGAGTCTTGTTTTTCAGGATCTAAAATAACACCGCCTTTACGGGCACTGGTAAATAAAAGTTTAGTAGAGCTGTTCCAATACATCGGCGCAAAATTGGATGTTCCTACGTTAAATACCGTTGTATCCATTTTCTTAACAAGAATCATACGCTTGTTGCTGTTAGAGTCTAACGCAAAATAGCATGAACTGATGTTTTTTTGAATTAATTTTTTCAGGGAATCATTCTTTGTTGATTCCATGAGGTGTTCAAACAGGTTCATCGACTTGTCGTAATTCTTCATGTGCAACAAAGCCATGGCATAGTAATACATGTCGTCAGGATATGAACCGTTATCCGTTACAATTTTGTAATACTTAACGGCATTGATATAATCATAATTTAAACGATACGATGTGGCTAATTGATGATTAACGTAATCTGATTTCTTAACTTCTTTCTGGGGTTTGGCAACTGCTTTTTTAGTAGTATCCTGTTTGAAATCTTTTGTTTTTAAATTCACGATCTGTACTTCATACGGTAGCACGAGTTCACTTAAAACAGTGGTGTCATCCAATACTTTGGTGTAATATTCAATAGCGGTGGGGTAATCTTTCTTCAAAAATGCTTCGTCGCCATATTTCAGCCAAACACGCTTAGATTGACCAAATACAGAAGCCGTTGTAAGAATAATAATAACTAATAATAATTTCCTCATAAATTTATAATCTCGGGCAATGACGTGTTTCTTTGGACTTGGATTTTTTACCTAAATACGTAAATGATATTTCAAATGCTCCGCGATATTTTGAGGCATCTTTTAAACTGGAAGTATTAGCATCATAGGCTATTTTAGCAATGTAATTGTTTTTTCTGGCACCTACGTACACAACCGCTGCATCTTTATTTCTATAGTTAGCGCCGGCAAGCAAATAAAATTCCTGTTCTTTAAAAAAGTAACCCATGTCAACAGAATACAATTGTTCAGAGGCATTTTTTTGTAACATGATCAAGACTTTAGGTAACACATAAAATAATTCGGTAACATTGATCCTTAAACCAGCATGCACATAATGCCTGATCGGTAATTTATTATTGGTAGCATAATATGTTTCTTTTTGGTTGGTTAAATTAAACACAGAATAACCGAAAAACGGATTCAATCGTGCCTGTTGTTTTGAATTGAAATACATGAACCCTGCATTGACCTGCTCGGTAATAAAGGTTTGGCGGTTAAAGGATTCTCCTGAAGGTTGCGATTTATCAAAATATCCGCCATTGGTACTGGTGTATTGATTATCAAACGTGTATAACCCTGCTTCTACTGTTTTTTGTGTGGCACCGCCTTGAAGACCAAATGATATATTATTGTATTTGTTTTTATCTAAAGGAACCGCGTACGACACGGAGAATAACCCCTGTAATACATTATAGTTTCCAACACCGGCTCTCATGTTCATGATCTGTCCGCCAAATCCCCATTTACCTTTTGGTGCATCCAGGCTAATGAGTGCGGTATTGTATGGTTTAAATGCAACAGAACGCCATTGATTTCTGTATTGCGCATGTACTCTGAAATTTGCATCCACCACACCTGTTAAAGCAGGATTTAAAAACATCGGGGCTGCATCGTACATCGATAAATGAAAGTCCTGTGCTTTAAGGGTTGTTCCCACTAAAAGCAACATGCTATAGGCTATTACTAATTTCTTTTTCATGTTATCTTAATAGAGTGACGTCACCGGTTTTTTTAATTTTTTTACCATTGAACATTTCTACTTCCACTACCCACACATAAACACCTATTGGTTGTTCTGTTCCATTAAAAGTACCATTCCAGCCATCGGCCTGATTATTGGTTTCATAGATCAACTGCCCCCAGTTGTTATAGATTCTCATGTCTATAGTTTTAAAAGGCCCACCTCTTACGAGGAATAGATCGTTTTGTCCATCTCCATTCGGAGAGAAAGCGGTTGGCACATCCGGTAATAAAATAACCACAACATCTTTTCTGGTGGAATCAATACAACCGTTGATATCTTTTACGACTAATAGTACACTTAAGTCTCCCTGAGTATTATAGGAGTGGGTAGGGTTTTGTGTATTGGCAGCAGTAGAGTCTCCAAACGACCAATACCAATTTACCAGAGAATTAGGTCCCGTCGAAAGGTCTGTAAAACTAGCTGTTTCGAGTGCCTCCACCGGATTTGGATTAATACTGAAATCGGCATGCGGACCAGGAATAACCGTTACTGTTTTTTGGATTGTGTCCTTACAACCAAAAGAAGATGTGGTTATTAACGATACTGTATAATTTGTAGCGCTGCTGAATGCATGCGTTGGATTTTGAACGAAAGAATACTGACCGTCTCCGAAGTTCCATAACCAGGTAACGATCGTTCCTGATAATGTTTTGGTAGAATCATAGAATTGGGTAACATTTCCTATACAAGGTGTATTTTGGTAGAACTGAGTTTGAGGTAAAAAATAGATCTCGATAGGTTTTCGGATGGTATCATTACATCCGTTACTGCTATAAGCTACATGGGCAACAGTATAAGTCCCAGGACTGTTATATACATGTGAAGGATTATTGGCGGTGGCCGTTGTGTTATCTCCAAAGTCCCAATACCAGGAGGAGATACTTCCGGTAGGAGTTGAAGAAATATCCGTGAAAGAAGCAGCTTTATGAGCACACTCGTTATTTGTATTAAAATCTGCTGTTGGTGAGGATTTAAAGCTAACCTTGAGTGTATCATTTACTCCAGCACAGCCTTTATTATAGGTTGACGTTAGAACAAGTTTCACGGAACCGTTAGCAATATCTAATAAGGAGGGTTGATAATACGTATTCAGTAACGAATCGTTTGGTGTAAATGCTCCTGTACCTAGGGTAGTCCAAACACCCGAAGTCGTTAAACTACTGCTTACTGTTCCATTCAAGGTTACCAATTGGTTATCACATACCAAATGATCAGCTCCTGCATTAACATAAGGAGGTTTTCCAATTACGATAAGTAAAGTATCTGTTTCCGGTAAACAATTTCCGCCCGTTGAAGTCAGTATAATCTTTACAAATCCTGCCAACGTATCCGCCTGGCCTAAGGTATATATGGTATTTAAATTGGTTGTGTTTCCAAAAGAACCATTACCCTGAGTTGACCAAATACCCGCACTTGCACCGCCACTAACGGAACCATTTAACGGATAAAAAATATTACTGAAACAGATGGTGTCATTTATACCGGCATTCACATTTGGTTTTGGTGTTACGTTTACAATCATGCTATCTGAAACAGCTATACAATTTCCATTATTGGTGGATGATAATTTGATGACGACATTTCCCTGGGCAATATCAGCCGGGCTTAATTGATAGATTGTGCTTAATGATGTTGTGGATGGAGAAAATACGCCGGAACCGTTTCCTGTCCATATACCTGTTGTAGCCCCTACGGTAACCGATCCATTGATGGCTACTGTTGCATTATTTGCGCAAACAGATATATCAGGGCCTACAGCTACAACCGGAGAGCCTGTAATATTAATTTTAATAGTATCTATTACCTGATTGCAATTTCCATTATTTGTAGAAGTTAATGCTAGGTATACAAAGCCGGCATTCATTTCAGATGAGCTCGGTGTGTAGGTTGCTGTTAACGATGAATTACTTGGATTAAATGTTCCTGTTCCTCCATTCCAAACTCCTGTGGTGGTGGTTCCTGTAATTAAACCCGTAAGAACGGTTGCAGCATTATTTTTACATACAGACAGATCAGAACCGGCATTGACTACCGGAGCATTTGTGAAACTAATCAAGATACTATCTTTTGTTTGAAGACAATTACCATTATTGGTTGAATTAAGAGTCAGGTAAACAAAACCGGCATTAAGTTCTGAAGGGCTTGGTGTATAAATAGAATTCAAATCCGTATTACCGGGATTGTAAGTTCCGGAACCTCCCGACCATATACCTGTTGATGTTGGACCAGACACTAATCCGGACAAAGATACCGCTGTATTATTTTTACAAATGGATAAAGGAGATCCGGCATTAACAACAGGAGCGCCCGTGAAATTAATTTTCACACTGTCTTTCACCTGATTACAATTTCCGTTATTAGTGGATGATAAGACCAAATAAACAAATCCGTTTGCTATTTCGGCAGGTGTAGGAGTATATGTAGCATTCAGAACGGCATTTCCCGGATTAAATGTTCCTGCTCCTCCTGACCAAATACCGGTTGTAGTTGGTCCTGATACCACTCCTGAAAGAGCAGTCGTAACATTATTAAGACAAGTGTAAATATCTGATCCCGGAATGACAACCGGGGAATTGGAAAACACAATTTTCACAGTATCGATCACCTGATTACAGGTTCCGTTATTGGTTGAGCTTAAGGTTAAATTTGTAAAACCGGCATTCAATTCGGATTGACTTGGTGTATAGGTTGCATTTAAAACAGAGTTACCTGGACTGAATGTTCCTGTACCTCCGGCCCACAAGCCGGTGGTTGTTGGCCCAGACACTAAACCGGATAATACAGCCGTTGCATTATTTTTACAGATCGTTAAATCAATACCTGCACTAACGGTTGGAGCACTGGTGAAAGTAATTAAAACGCTGTCTTTGGTTTGATTGCAATTTCCGTTATTCGTTGAGTTTAAAATCAAAACAACTGATCCGGCTGCTAGTTCAGACGAGCTTGGTGTGTATATGGAATTTAAAACAGAATTACTTGGGCTAAATGTTCCTGTGCCTCCTGCCCATAAGCCTGTACTGGTAGGACCTGATACAATGCCCGAAAGAACG
>JACQAK010000154.1 GCA_016194985.1 Bacteroidota bacterium | reverse complement strand
TTTTGCGGTATTAAAAGGTATTAATAATAAAGCCGAGCGTAAAGCCATTTGTGATGCGCTGTTAAATCAAACCAATTTATACGAAGCGCGTAAGCGTAACTTAAGCGAGTACTCCGGAGGGATGCGCCAGCGTTTTGGTATTGCACAGGCTTTATTGGGAAGTCCTAAACTAATTATTGTGGATGAACCAACGGCAGGATTAGATCCCGCGGAGCGTAACCGTTTCCATAATATCCTGAGCGATTTGGGAGAAAACATCATTGTGATCTTATCGACACATATTGTAGAAGACATTAAAAACTTGTGTCCGCGTATGGTGATCATGAACCGGGGCCAAGTATTATTGGATGGCAAACCAAGCGAAACGATTGAGCGTATGCGAAATACTGTTTGGAAATTAGCCATTGATAAAGCAGAGTTGAATACCTATAAAGATAAATACAAAGTTATTTCTGCTAAAGTAGTGGAAGGTAAAGTACTGATTCATGTGAAGAGCGATGTGATTCCGGATCCTTCTTTCTCAGTAGTGGAGCCTGATCTGGAAGATGTATATTTTTCGAATATTCTTTAAAGATAAACCACATAGGTACATGGATAAATTCTATGTGCCTATATGGTTAAAAAAATAATATAGTATATCACCTTAATACAAACTTATGTTTTTAGAAATTTTTCGTTTCGAATTAAAATATGCACTCAAAAAACCATCTACCTATGTGTTTTTTAGTATTTATTTTGCGTTTTATTTATTCCTTTCTCTGGCGGCTTCGGGCGTATTGCCTTTAGGAGCCAGCGATAGCAATACTTATTTGAATAGTGCTGTAGCAAATGCAAGTTTGTATCTGGCATTTAATCAAAACATTTTAGCGCTGATCCATAATATGATCATCATAGCCATTATGGCAACGGCCATTCAGCGTGATTTTGAATTTAATTCACATTCCTTATTCTTTACCAAGCCCATCACCAAAGCATCGTATTTTTTCGGACGTTTTCTGGGTGTATTAACCATTGCTTTATTTGTGTTTAGCGGGCAATTGTTTGGCTTATTATTGGGCAGTGTAATTGGTAGCGGACAACCAACTATCGGACCGATTCATTTGTATAATTATGTGCAGCCGTTCTTATATTTTGTAGTACCCAATACCTTGTTGTTTGGAACGATCTATTTTTCATTAACTACTTTTTTGCGTAATACCACCATTGCCTATTTATTTACGGTTATTTTCTTTTTGTTTGATTTAGCGGCTAATTCTGTTTTGTCGGATATTGATTATCAGAATTTAGCAGCCATGCTGGATCCATACGGAAATAAGGCTTTGGGTAAAGTAACGCAATACTGGACACCGGCCGAACAAAACGAGCGTTTGTTATCACTGACCGATTACTTATTGTATAACCGCTTGGTATGGTTAGGATTGGGCTTGGTGATCATGTGGTTCAGTTATGTGAAATTCAATTTTTCACAATTTTTAAATCCATCTAAATTATTTTCATTCAAGAAAAAAGAAGAAAGTTATTCTCCGCAAACACCCGCTATACAGCATGTATCAGAACTTCCTAAAGTTACCATCAGTTCAAACGGTAAGGCCTTCTGGAATCAATTATTGTTTATCGCCCGGTTTGAATATAAACGCATCATCCGGAGTTATTTCTTTATCATTATGTTAGTACTTGGCGGTGTTTTGGCTTACATCACTAATAGTTTCAGCTCATTGATATTTGGCACAGAGGTATATCCTGTGACATATAATGTTCTGGCACAAACTGGTTCTATGTTCCAGTTCATGCTATCTATTCTTATTATTTTTTATTCAGGAAATTTAGTATTTAACGAGAAACAATTTAAGGTAGATGAGTTGGTAGGCGCATCGCCTGTTAAATCTTCCACCTTAGTTATCGGAAAATACCTGGGATTATTGGGATCTGTGGCATTGGGATTATTGGGAGCAATTGTTACCGGTGTGATCATTCAATCATTAAAAGGCTATTATAAATTTGAATTGGATCAATACATCGAGAGTTTATATGGGCGCACATTTGTTAGTCTGGCTTTAACGGCGGCTTTATGTTTTGTGATCCAGTTTATGGTAAGCAATAAATATGTAGGCTTTGTGATTGCGTTTATTGTGGCTTTCTTATCCCGGATTATTTTTAGTCAGCTGCAACTCACTAATCCGTTATATAACTTTAATTCAAGTGGGCCCATGCTACCATATAGTGATATGAATGGCTTTGGGCAAACAACACCGATTTTTTATCTCTTCAAATTATACTGGTTGGCTGTTATCGTATTATTGTTTGTGATATCAGTTCGATTCTTCTTACGTGGAAAAGAAAAAGGATTAAAAGCACGGTTTAAATTCTCGAAATATGATTCACATAAGCAATTCCGTTTGATAGCTGTTTTTGCAGGTGTTGTATTTATTGGCATTGGCGGCGTTATTTATTATAATATCAAAGTGGCTAATAAATTGTTATCGGCAAAAGATTTTGAAAAACTACAGGCTAAATTTGAGCAAACCTATAAGCATTTTCAAAAAACAAAGCAACCACGTGTGGTATCCAGTTATGTGGAGGTTGATCTGTTTCCTAACGAATTAGGAGCAAAGTTCAAGGGTTATTATTATTTGAAAAATAAGCATAAGGAAGCTATTGACACATTAATTATCAATTACAATAATAATGTTGATCTTAAATCATTGACCCTGTCGGTACCCGGAAAGGAATTTTTAAATGATAAAGATTATTTTGTAAAAGCCTATAAACTGGCGTCTCCATTGCAATCCGGAGATTCTATTCGAATGGATTATACAATCGATTATTTTCAAAAGAGCTGGTTTAGCAATGATGAAAAATCAGACGTTGTGTATAACGGAACCTTTATCAATAATTCTTTACTACCTTCTATCGGTTATAATGAAGGCTTTGAGTTGGGGGAGAATGAAGCCCGTAAAAAATATAATTTGCCATATAAAAACCGTATGGCAAATATTAACGATACAGCCGCTTATGCTAATACCTATATCAGTAAAGATGCAGATTGGATTAATTTTGAATGTATTGTAAGTACTGTGTCTGATCAGATTGCCGTTGCTCCGGGGTATCTGATAAAGGAATACACAAAAGATAATTGTCGGTATTTCCATTATAAAATGGATTGCCCGATTCTGAATTTCTACTCCTTTTTATCGGCACGCTATACGGTTAAAAAGGATAAATATAAAAATATCAATATTGAGATTTACTATAATGAGGGACATGAGTACAACTTAGACCGAATGATTAATTCTATAAAGAAGTCTTTGGCCTATTATGAAAAAAGTTTTAGTCCTTATCAGCACCGCCAGGTACGTATCCTGGAATTCCCACGCTATGCTTCTTTTGCGCAATCGTTTCCCAATACAATTCCTTATTCCGAAAGTATAGGTTTTATAGCTCATGTTGACGAGAAAGATCCATTGAGCATTGATTATCCGTTTTATGTTACGGCACACGAGGTGGCACATCAATGGTGGGCTCACCAGGTTATTGGTGCAGACGTGCAAGGTTCTACACTCATGAGCGAATCGATGGCAGAGTATAGCGCCTTAATGGTCATGGAAAAAGAATATGGAAAAGAAGCAATGCATAAATTTTTAAAAGACGCGTTGAATAAATACCTGATTGGCCGTGCTACAGAAAAGAAAAAGGAATTGCCGATTATGCTGGCCGAAAATCAGCAATACATACACTATAATAAAGGCTGTTTGATCATGTATGCGTTGAGGGATTATATCGGAGAAGACTCGGTGAATGCAGCGTTGAAACGCTATATTAAAAAGGTTGGTTTTCAAAGTGCGCCTTATACAACGGCAAAAGAGTTTGTGGCAAACATGAGGTTATCGACGCCGGATAGTATGCAGTATGTGATTAAAGATCTGTTTGAGGACATTACCGTGTATGAGAATTATGTGAAAGACCTGAAATCAGCGAAACAGGCAGATGGCAGGTATAAAGTAACACTAACGGTTGGTTCTGTTAAGTTTAAGGCAGATACATTAGGTAAAAGTAAAGAAGTACCTGTTAATGACTGGATGGATATTGGTGTGTTTACTCAACAGGAAGTAAATGGTAAGAAAGTGGATAAGGAATTGGTATTGAAAAAAATCAGAATGGATAAGGCTGCTAAAACTTTTGAGTTTATGGTAGATAAAGAGCCTACATCAGCAGGACTGGATCCTTATAACAAACTTATTGACCGGATGCCTGAGAATAACCGATGTAAAGTAGGCGCTATTCCAACTCCTCCCGACTTGTCAGCAGGCAGCAGCAATGTCACCATTTCACTTTAGAAAAAATTCAGGGCGAGTGTAATGGTATGTGTTAGTTTTTTGGTGTCGTTTATTTTATTTTGTGATGTGGAGCTCATGCTGTAACATATTTCAGGAGCAAAGTTTTTGCCCTGAAAAATATAGTTAATGCCATATCCCACTAAAAAACCGAAAGCTAATTCATTTTCAAATCCTTTATGAAGATACCCTTTATCATATTTTTTTAAATTTAATTTAGGGCCAATCAGGATATACGGTTGTTTACTGCTTAAATAACAGGTCATATTACGGGCCATATAAATAATACCGTTTTCGTCAGGTTTTTTCAATGCAATAACAAAGCCGTGAGAGATATTCAGATCGAATGATGTGGCATATATGCAGCCGGTTGTTTGTTTTAAGCAGGTGTTCGAAAACACCCCTTCTATTTTTGGCTTAAAAACAATGCCCTCGTTTAATGGCATCCACATAAAAAAACCGATGCCAAAACCGTATTGTAATTCACTGAGTTTTGATTTGTATTCGGGCAAATGATGTTCGTTATTTAGCAGGGCTGTGTGTGGAGATGACTGAAAACAAAGACTTGTGTTAGTGGAGTGGGTGAATCCAAAACTCATATCCGGAAATAAATCAGAAGATGTTTGTCCAACCATATTGGAGCTAACAAAAATGGGGAGTATGTATTTTTGAAGCTTCATCTACGTCAATAACGCAGATGTTAAAAAAAGTTACAAAGGAATTTATTGGTTTAGGGGTTGTATCAGAATAGCATAAGAATTAAAAGTTTTTGTCAGTTCGAGCGTAGTCGAGAAGCGTTCTAAAATATACTTTGTGTTCTCGACTACGCTCGAACTGACAGTATTCAAACATTATTCCGGCATATTTTAGTGTTTATTTAATTCTTCCCAAAACTCAGCCCCGCGGCGGGTGTGAGGAATAACGATTGTTCCGCCAACAATATTGGCTACGGCAAAAATCTCATAGATCTCCTCAGTAGTACAGCCTTGTTCGTAGCATTTTTCCAGGTGGTATTTGATGCAATCGTCGCAACGAAGAACCATGCTTGCTACAAGACCAAGCATTTCTTTGGTTTTGACATTTAAAGCGCCATCTGAATAAGTTTGAGTATCCAGATTAAATAAACGTTTAATAACAAGATTATCTTTTCCTAAAATAACCTCGTTCATTTTAGCACGGTACTCATTAAATTCTTTAACCTGATTTGACATATTAATCTAATTTATGTTTTTTGATCACGTAAGCACTTACAAAAATACTTATCTCGTATAGCAAATACATAGGAACTGCTACTACCATCTGTGAGGTTACATCCGGAGAAGGTGTAATGATAGCTGCGGCAATTAAAATCACCACTACCGCATATTTTCGGTATTTTCGCATAAAACCCGGTGTTAGTATTCCTAAGCGGGTTAAAAAATAAACCAGTACGGGCAGTTCAAACACAACACCCGAAACCAATACCATGGTTGAGATCAGAGAAATGTAATCGTCCAGTGTATTATTGGTTTGTACAATGCCGCTATCCGACAGCTGGTAATTGATTAAAAAATTATAGGACATCGGAAATAATAAAAAATAGCCGAAGAAAATACCTATTAAAAATAAAATGGAGGCAATGATCACAAACCATTTTGCAGGTTGTGATTCGGTGCTTTTTAAGGCAGGTTTAATGAATTTCCACAATTCATATAATACGTACGGGAATGCACAAATGATCCCACCTAATAAAGCGATCCACATATGTGTAAAAAACTGTTCTGAAGCAGATAAGGTTTGTAAATGAGGTTCTTTAACCGTCATGCACATCACATCTCCGGCGCCAATCTTATGGCCTAAAGAACAAAGCGCACGGTATGAAATAAAATCCTGTTTTAAGGGACCAAAAATAACCGTGTCGAATAAGAAGTTGTTGAAACAGAATAATCCAACGGCAAAAATAAAAATGGCTATAGCGCTACGAACCAAATGCCATCTCAACGCATCCAGATGTTGCATAAAGGACATTTGTAGGGACATATCTTCTTGGTTATCTGCCATAATCGGGGGCAAATTTAAGCATTATTACGAGGATTTTTGAATAAAATTATAGGTAGCAAAAACAAATATTAGCTGGATAGATACATAGAAACTACGGGTTTGAGTATTATAGTAACTATTTAAATAATTGCTTATAGAAAACGGGTTTTTACACATAGCTCTATTATGAATGAAGTTTCTACTGTTCTTGCTAATATAAACAAAAACTATGTGTCTATGAGGTTAAACAGTCTTAAACCCTAATCCCAACCACTAAAATATCATCTACCTGATCAAGATTTCCCCGCCAGTCTTCAATAGTTTTGTTTAAGATATCGTGTTGCTCCTGAAGAGGTTTTTTCGCAACCAAGGTCAATAATTCCTGAAGTTGCTTGTATTTGAATTTTTTGCCTTTAGGGCCGCCGAACTGATCGGCATAGCCATCGGAGAATAGATAGATCATTTCACCCTTTTCGATACTGATTGTTTTAAGAGTAAATGGTGACACTTCTTCTTTAAATTTTCCAATGGGTCGTTTATCGGCAGTTACTTGAGAGAGCTGCCATGGTTCTTCCCATAAATTGGTTTTAATAGCCGGCTGGCTTACGATCCATACAGGATTGTTGGCAGCAGCTACGTGTAATTTCATTGCTGTATGATCAAATATACACAATACGCCATCCATGCCATCACTCACCTCATAATCACTTTTAGAAAATGTTTCCTGCATCAACTCATTTACCTTGTCAAAGATCAGGGCAGGATTTGATAGCTTAAATTCTTTGATGGCCCTGTTTAAGGCGTTGCATGCTACAATACTTACCATAGCTCCCGGAACCCCATGTCCGGTACAATCACATACTGCTAATACGGGTTTATGATCGATGGTTTCTGTCCAGTAGAAATCTCCGGCAACCACATCTTTGGGTTTATATAACACAAAATTTTCAGGAAAGAGTGTGTTCATTGCCTTTGAGGAAGGCAACATGCTTCCCTGAATATACTTAGCGTAATGGATGGAATCCATCACGTCTTTATTTTTAATTTCAATAATTTCTTTTTGATGTTCAACCTCCAGTTTTTGTTTTTTAATTAGTGAAAATAATTTTTTTGTTTTGCTATTGTGGTAGAATAGAAAGATAAATGCAATTCCTATAATGATAAGCCCGGCAATAAGTATGAGTGCATTATTCTTAGAAGAAGCCAATGCAACTTTTTCTTTTTCCAGGGACAAACTTTGTTCGGCAATGATTTTTTCTTTTTCGGTTAGTTGCAGTTTGTGTTCAATATCATTGATACTTTTGATTTTCTCAATATTGAAAATAGAATCCTGTATCTTTTTGTATTGTTTTAAAGAGCCAAAAGCGTTTTTAAAATCCTGTTCCGTTTCATAAAGATCAGTCACGCCTTTCAGGGCATCTGCTTCTTCAACCATTAAGTGATGTTGTTTTGCTAAATTCAATGCCTGAAAATAATAGCTTTTGGCTAAAGGACTGTTTTTTTGCTCCTGATAACACTCCGCTAAATGTGTTAACCCGGTAATTTCACTATCCAGCATTTTGTATTGGTGTGCGATGTCTGTAGCCAGATTAAAGTGTTTAATAGCTTCTTCCAGTTTATGTTGGTTAAAATAAATGCTTCCATAATTAATTTCTACATAAAAGTCTTTGCCGCTTTTGGCAATGTTTAAATTTTCATATTCTGCTAAGGCATCCAGAGCATTTTGATATTGATGAATGTCGTTGTAGGTATTAGCTAGGTTTGGCAGTACATAAGATAATCCGTCATTATCGGCTAACTGTATATATATCTGCTTTGCCCTCAATAGGTAATCCAATTCTTCTTCTCTTTTTTCGAGACGCCCCAACGCAATTGATTTTAAGGAATACGCTTTTGCCAATCCTTTTTGTTCTTTGTTCTTTTCGAACAATACAATGGCTTTGTTTAATTTTTCAATAGTGGTTTTAATATCACCTTTCAATAAAATATAGCGGGATTCGCAATGAAGAGAATACGCTAATTGAACTTCGAGATTATATTTTTTACTGAGATTCTCAGCCTCTTCGCAATAACCAATTGAGGAATCAGGGATAGAATTGTAAATACTTTTTGCTATGTCAACTAAAAGAGTTGCCCTCTCTTTAGGTACAGATGTTATTTTTAATAATCGTTTTAAGCTATCAAATTTTTGCTGTTGAGATAAGCCATCTTGACCTGCAAAGAAGATCAGTGTGATAGCTATTATTAAACTATTTTTAAAACAGGACCAGTTCATTAAGGTTAAAAATAATCATTTATTTGATAATTATACCCTTAGTGCCTGCTTTTTAAAACACTCACAATATCATTTAATGTAAAGTTTTTGGCCTGGAGCAGAATGAGGTAGTGGAATAGTAAGTCGGCTGCTTCTCCTTTAAATAAGTCATCGTTGTGATCTTTGGCTTCTATAACCACTTCTACAGCTTCTTCGCCCACTTTTTGAGCAATTTTATTAATGCCTTTTGCAAATAAAGAGGCTGTATAGGATTTATCAGTAGGATTATTTTTCCGATCTCTTATAATGGTTTCTAATTCTGTTAAAAAATTAGTCGATACATTTTTTTCATTAAAACAAGTATCAGCACCTGTGTGGCACGTTGGACCCACAGGGGTTGCTTTAATTAAAATAGTATCATTATCACAGTCTATTAATAATGAATTTACATTCAAAAAATTTCCACTTTCTTCGCCTTTGGTCCATAATCTGTTTTTGGAGCGGGAAAAGAACGTGACACGTTTTTCTTCTTGTGTTTTATTAAACGCTTCCTGGTTCATGTAACCAAGCATTAATACGACGTTGGTAATATTATCTTGGATAATAACGGGAATTAATCCGTCTGATGATTTTGTAAAGTTTGGTTTCATGGTTTATTTATGTTTTTTCAACACAGAGGTAAGGAGTTTTGGAGGTCGCGGAGTTTTTTGTTTTTGAAAAAATCTCTGTGTTCTACTTTATCTCATCATCTCTGTGTTGAAGATTTTTATAATCTAATTTCTATACTGTTTTCTTTTAAATATGTTTTTAGTTGAAGGATGGTTATTTCTTTATAGTGAAATACACTGGCTGCTAATGCCGCGTCTGCCTTGCCATTTTTAAATACGTCATTAAAATGTTCCATTGAGCCTGCGCCTCCGCTGGCAATAACAGGCACATTAACTGCTTCTGAAATTTGCTTTGTAATATCAATAGCAAAGCCATCTTTTGTGCCATCATTATTCATGGAGGTTAGTAATATTTCTCCTGCACCCAGAGCAACGGCTTCTTTCGCCCAATCAATGGTTTTTAAATCCGCCTTTACTCTGCCGCCATTTAAATAAACGTACCAATCATTGTCTTCAAATTTTGTATCAATGGCTAAAACCACACACTGACTGCCAAATTGATTTGCCAAATCTTTTATCAGTTGGGGATTTTTTACAGCTGAGGTATTAACAGATATTTTGTCTGCACCAGAATTTAATAAGATGGATACATCTTCTATAGAGCTAATTCCGCCACCAACTGTAAATGGAATATTGATGTGTTTAGCTATGCGGGTAACTAATTCTGAAAGCGTTTTACGTTTTTCATTAGTTGCGGTGATGTCTAAAAACACTAGCTCATCCGCGCCTTGTTTGGCGTATTCAATAGCTAATTCCACAGGGTCTCCGGCATCTTTGATGTTTTCGAAGTTAATGCCTTTTACGGTTCGTCCGTCTTTGATGTCTAAGCAAGGGATTATTCGTTTCGTTATCATTGAATTAATTTTTTTAGTTCGTTCATACTAATGTGCCCTTCGTAAATAGCTTTTCCCACAATGGCTCCTGAACATCCAATATTTTTTAATTCTTCCAAATCATTTAATTGAGAGACACCGCCACTTGCCGTTAAATTTAGTTGAGGAAATTTAGCAAGCATGTTTTTATATAAGTCAATGGATGGCCCTTGTAATAATCCATCTTTTGAAATATCTGTGCAAAACACTTGTTTAACTCCTTCTTTTAAATTTTCATCAATGAAATCATATATTGAAACATTGGTTGTTTCCAACCAACCCCCAACGGCAATTTTTTCATTCTTGACATCGGCCCCTAAAAATATTTTTTCAGTACCATATTTTTTTACCCATGAGAAAAACAGTTCTTTGTTTTTAACTGCTATACTTCCAATAGTTGCTAAATCAGCACCATAGTTAAATACAGTTTCAATGTCATCATCGGTTTTAATACCACCTCCAAAGTCAATGGATAGTTTAGTTTTGCTCGCTATTTTTTCTAGTACTTTGTAATTAACTACTTTGCCAAGTTTAGCGCCGTCTAAATCAACCAAGTGTAAACGAGTAATCCCAATGCTTTCAAACTCTTGAGCAACTTCTAATGGATTTTCATTATAAATTGTTTTTTGAGAGTAATCACCTTGCGTTAATCTCACACATTTGCCGTCTATGATATCTATTGCTGGAATGATTTCAAACGACGATTTTCGAGTGACGATTTTTGAGTGACGAATTTCGATTTCAGAATTTTGATTCTCAATATTTTCTTTCTTCATATTTTCTATTTCTTAAATTGCATTTTCTACATCGTTGCTCGTAACTCGTACTTCACAAATCCTATTTCGCAAATCGAATAAAGTTTTCTAATAACTGTTGCCCTGCATCGCTTGATTTTTCTGGGTGAAACTGAGCTGCATAAAAATTATTTTTTTGTAAAGATGAACTATATTCTAAACCGTAATTTGTTTTTGCGATGGTGTGTTCACTAACCTCTGCATAGTAACTATGAACAAAATACATGTATTCATTTTCTTTAATGCCTTTATATAGGTTTGTTTTTAAATCATAGATAGTGTTCCATCCAATTTGAGGTACTTTAATTTCACCTTTGAATAATTTAATATGGTTGTCAAAAATCCCTAAGCAATTTGTATTTCCTTCCTCCGAGTATTTGCACATTAATTGCATGCCTAAACATATGCCTAACACTGGTTGTTTTAAATTTACAATTAGCTCATCTAAGTTTTTTGATTTTAAATATTGCATTGCAGAACTCGCTTCGCCCACGCCAGGAAAAATAACTTTATCAGATGTTGTTAAAACTTCTTTTTCATCTGTTACAGTAGCACTAATTCCTATTCTCTCCAAAGAAAAAAGAACTGATTGCACATTTCCTGCATTATATTTTACGATGGATACTTTCATATATTTTGTTCTCGACTTCGCTCGAACTGACACGTTTTTGTTATTATAAAACTCCTTTAGTACTTGGTAAACTCATGTTGTTAGCGTCTCTCTTTACTGATATCTTAATGGCTTTTGCAAAGGCCTTAAAAATAGATTCTATTTTATGGTGTTCGTTTTGTCCTTCTACTTTAATATTTAAATTACATTTAGATGCATCGCTAAATGATTTAAAAAAGTGATAAAACATTTCGGTTGGCATATCACCAATTTTTTCGCGTTTAAATTCTGCTTGCCATTCAATCCAGTTTCTGCCACCAAAATCAAGAGCTACCTGAGCTAAGCAATCATCCATTGGTAAACAAAAACCATATCTTTCAATGCCTCGTTTATCTCCTAGTGCTTTTGCAAAGGCTTCTCCTAATGTGATGGCGGTGTCTTCAATGGTATGGTGTTCGTCAATATGTAAATCGCCTTTGGCATTAATTGATAAGTCAATATTCCCGTGTTTAGCAATTTGCTCTAACATGTGATCAAAGAATGAAAGACCTGTTTTAATATTTGCTTTACCACTTCCATCCAAATTGATTTCTACTGCAATGTCAGTTTCTTTTGTGGTTCTTATATGTGTGATTTTTCTTTCAGGTAGTTTGAGGTAATTATAAATTTCCTCCCACGTTTCTACAATCTTGTCAATCTCATTTTCAAAACCTGTTTCTTTATCATAGTTTTTGATGAAGATGGATTTACTGCCCAAATTCTTAGCTAGTTTTACATCAGTTAATCTATCTCCAATCACAAAGGAGTTTGCTAAATCATAATCACCATTTACATATTTAGTTAACATGCCTGTATTTGGTTTGCGAGTTGGTTGATTATCTTTTTCAAATGTTCTGTCGATACATTGGTCTTCAAAAGTAATTCCTTCATTGGCTAATGTGTCCACCATTAAATTATGTACCGGCCAAAAAGTATTTTCTGGAAATGATTCAGTACCCAGTCCGTCTTGGTTAGTTACCATCACTAATTCATAATCTAACTCACGTGCAATTTTTCCAAGCCAGGTAATCACGCCGGGTAAAAATTTAAATTTCTCAAAACTATCAATTTGAAAATCTGTTGGTGGTTCCCAAATCAAAGTTCCGTCTCTGTCTATAAATAATACTTTTTGCATCTTAATTATATTGTTTTAATAAGGTGATTAATTGCTTGTTTTCTTTTTCAGTCCCGACACTAATTCTGATTCGATTTTCACAATTTAGTAAGCTAGAGCGGTTGCTGATTAAAATGTTTCTTTCTAATAGATAGCTACATATTTTGTTGGCATCAGTCACTTCAATTAATAAAAAGTTGACATCGCTTTCAGTGATATTTTTCACAAATGACAACTGCTGCAATTCGTTTTCTAAATATGTTTTTTGTTTTAAAATGTTTTCTACTAATGTATCTTTTATTGATGATTTTTTCAAGGCATTTAATATCAATTCTTGTGAATTGGAGTTAATGTTAAAGGGTGGGCGCACTTTATTCATTATTTCAATAATCGAAGCATCTGCGTACGCTACCCCAACTCGCAAGGCTGCTAATCCCCAAGCTTTTGAAAACGTTTGAAGCACAATGATATTTGAATACTCACGAATAAGTTCAATGGCCGATTGTTTTTTGGAGAAATCAATATAAGCTTCATCTACTATAACAATGCCATTAAAATTTGATGCTATGCTTCTTAGTTGTTCAATTGAAATGCTTGTTCCCGTTGGATTATTAGGGGAGCATATAAAAATCAATTTAGTAGTTGCTGTAGCAGTTTTTAAAATTAATTCCTCATCAAATAGAAAGGTTTCTTTTACTAATGGTGCGTTTAACACTTGTATATTATTTAGTTGCGCATATACTTTAAACATTCCAAAAGTTGGTTCACAAATTAATATGTTGTCTTGTTTAGGTTCACAAAAACAACGAATTAATAAATCAATGAGTTCATCGCTGCCATTTCCAATTACTACCTGATTTGGTTTTAAATTTTTATAAGTTGCAATAGCTTCTTTTAATTTGCTTTGAGAAGATGATGGATAACGCTCATATCCCAACCCAAGTGGAGAGCCAAAATTGTTTTCACAGTTGTCTAAAAAGATAGCCTCGTTGTTATCCAGATAGTCATCTCTCCATACTTTGTAGGATTGCAGTGATTTGATGTTGTCTCTAACGATTGTATTGATGTCAAACATGATTTATAAATTATTTTTTAATCTTACGGTCACTGCATTTTTGTGAGCTTGTAAACCTTCTGCCTCTGCCATTAATTCGATAGAGGGACCGATATTATTTATTCCTTCTTTACTTAATTTTTGATAAGTAATTTTCTTTACAAAACTATCTAACGAAACTCCACTGTAAGCTTTTGCATAACCATTGGTTGGCAATGTATGATTAGTTCCTGAAGCATAATCTCCCGCACTTTCACATGAATAGTTTCCTAAAAATACAGAGCCTGCATTTACAACTTGTTCAGATAATTGCTCATCGTTTGCGCAGGCAATAATTAAATGCTCTGGAGCATATTCATTTAATAAGTCGATTGCTTCTGTATTTGTTTTTAGTAAAATTGCCTTGCTGTTTTCTAATGCTTTTGAGGCTAAATCTTTTCTTGGCAATTCAGCTAGTTGTTTTGTTAATTCTATTTGAATGTTTTGTATGATAGTTTCATTTGTTGAAACTAAAATCACTTGAGAATCTGACCCATGTTCTGCTTGTGATAATAAATCAGCCGCTACAAATTCAGGAACGCAAGTTTCATCAACTAATACCGCTACTTCAGATGGCCCCGCAGGCATATCAATAGCAACACCTTGTTTATTGATAAGTTGTTTGGCACATGTTACATATTGATTACCCGGTCCGAATATCTTATATACTTGTGGAATAACTTCTGTGCCATATGCCATGGCACCAATAGCTTGCACACCACCCACTTTATACACTTTCGAAATACCAATTAACTGCGCTGTGTACAATATTGCAGGATTGATATTACCATTTACATCAGGAGGCGTACATAAAATAATTTCCTCACAGCCTGCTAATTTGGCAGGAACTCCTAACATTAAGATAGTTGAGAATAAAGGTGCTGTTCCTCCCGGAATGTACAATCCTACTTTTTGTATGGCGATTGATTTTCTCCAGCATTTAACACCCGGCATGGTTTCTATGACTTGGCTATTTTCCTTTTGCACTTTGTGAAACGTTTCAATGTTCTTTTTCGCTAATTGAATCGCTTGTTTTAACTCTATAGTAATCGATTTTTCAGCTACCGCAAATTCATCATTGCTAACCAAAATGTTTTCTATATCAACTTTATCAAACTGTAATGTATATTTCTTGACAGAAGATTGACCATTTGTTTTAATATCAGATAAAACAGTTTGCACAGTTGTTTCTAACGAAGTATTATCAATGGAAGGACGTTTTAAAATATCTTTCCAGATTTCTTTATTGGGATATTGAATTAGATTCATATTTGTTTGTTTTGTTCAACCCCGAAGGAGGTTGCATGTGAATAGTTATTGTTGTTATTATTCATGTACAACCCCTTCGGGTTGAATGTTTTTGTCGAATTACAATATCATTTTTTCGATTGGTACAACTAATATTCCCTGTGCACCTTCAGTTTTCAGTTTTTCAATAATTTCCCAAAACTGATTTTCTTCAACAACTGAGTGAACAGAACTCCATCCTTTATCAGCTAAAGGTAAAATGGTAGGACTTTTCATTCCCGGTAATATTTTACAGATAGCTTCTAATTTGTTATTGGGAGCATTTAATAAAATGTATTTGGTGTTTTTTGCTTTTCGAACAGCATTCATTCTAAATAATAATTTATCTAAAATTGTTTGCTGTTCTTTCCCTAATTTTTTGTTTGCAACTAATACTGCCTCTGATTTTAAAATAACTTCTACTTCCTTTAATCCATTTGTAAATAACGTACTTCCTGAACTTACTAAATCACAAATTGCATCAGCTAATCCAATACTTGGGGCAATCTCCACAGAGCCACTAATTTCGTGAATTTCTGCCTTTACTTTTTGGGATTTTAAATATTTAGATAGAATTGTAGAGTAGGTGGTAGCAATGCGTTTCCCGTTTAAATCTTTGATGGATTTGTAGTTTTGCTCTTTTGGTATAGCTAAAGACAAACGGCATTTTCCAAAGCCTAGTCTATCAACTAATTTTAAACTTTTGTTTTTTTCCAATAATACATTTTCTCCAACGATACCAATGTCGGCTACACCATCTTCAACATATTGAGGAATATCATCATCTCTCAAAAAGAAAACTTCGATAGGAAAGTTGGAAGCTTCTGTTTTTAATTTATTTAGTCCGTTATCGATATCGATGCCGCATTCTTTTAAAAGCTTTAAGGAATTTTCGCTTAAACGTCCTGATTTTTGAATGGCTATTTTTAATTTTGTTTTCATGTTTTATATTTTAATATTATTAAATTTTTATAAATAAAAAAGGCTTACCGAGTGGTAAGCCTTTGGGTTATAAATACGTTATATTTGAAATCAAATCATAGTATCAACACTCCCACTTACCAGTGCGGCATTAGAATGATGATGATGTATTTGATTAAAATTTTTCATTTCTTGTGACAAATGTAAATCAAAAAAATCGAATGAAACAACAATTTTTGAAATTATTTTTAATTTCCTTTAATTTACAGGCTTTTCAGAAGATTACAATAATCGGTTTAAGATTTCCCCAAATCTGTAAATATCTTCAAAGGAATTATACATTGGCACAGGCGCACAACGAATCACGTTAGGTTCTCTCCAATCCGGAATCACTCCGTTTTCAATTAATTTATTGTACAAGGCTTTTCCTTGTCCATGAGCCACTATACTTATTTGACAACCTCTGTTTTCTTTTGGGGTAATAATTTCTAAGCAATTATTTTTTTGTTTATTGATTTCCCCAACTATAAATTCTAAATAAGCAGTTAGAACTTTGCTTTTTTCAATCAACTTATCCATGCCAACTTCATCAAATATATCTAAAGATGCTTTGTAGGCTGCCATTGATAAAATAGGCGCATTACTTAACTGCCAGCGTTCAACCGTTTGAATTGGAACAAATTCTCTATCCATTTTGAAGCGTGTTGCTTTATCATGTCCCCACCATCCTGCAAATAAAGGCATGTCTGTGTTTTTATGATGTTTTTCGTGAACAAATGCACCAGCAACACAACCAGGACCACCATTTAAATATTTATATGAACACCATGCTGCGAAATCAACATTCCAATCGTGTAAATGTAATTTTAAATTACCCGCTCCATGAGCTAAATCAAAACCAACAACCGCCCCTGCTTTGTGCCCTGCTTCTACAATAGCTTTCATGTCAAATACTTGTCCGCTAAAGTAATTCACCCCGCCAACCATAATGAGTGCTAATGAGTCTTTGTTATCTTCAATAGCTTTGTAAATATCTTCATGACGAACTTCGTATTCGCCTTCGCGTGGAGCAATTTCAATTAACGCATCATCAATGGGGTAACCGTGAAATTTCACTTGTGATTGCAACGCATATTGATCACTTGGAAAAGCTTTGGCTTCACATAATATTTTGTAACGTTGTTTGGTTGGGCGATAGAATGACACCATCAGTAAATGCAGGTTTACTGTTAACTGATTCATCACTACCACTTCACTAGGCAATGCGCCAACAATTTTCGCTGTTTTGTCAGTTAATATTTCATGATAGCTCATCCAGGGGTTTTTAGCTAAAAAATGCCCTTCCACGCCATAAGTTGCCCAATCGTTCAACTCTTGTTGCAGATAATCTTTGGTGGTTTTTGGTTGTAAGCCCAGAGAGTTACCCGTAAAATAAACCATATCATGTCCTTCGTGTTGAGGAATATGGAATTTACTTCTGTATGAATGGAGTGTATCCTGAGAATCTAATTGTTTAGCAAATTCAAGAGTATTCAAAAAGTTTGTCATAGTAGGTGGAATAAAAACAGGCTAAATTTAATAATAAATTATAATCTTTATCTTTGATATAGTGTCTTTATCCAACAGCATACAATTACTAAGAAAACTCACCCTTAAAAAGCTGACAAATGCTTGTAAGGTGTGGGTAAGTTACCACGTGTCGAGAAATACTAAAAAGGTAGGTTCGGTGGGCTTTCCTGTGAGTATGGCTATTGAGCCTACTACAAGTTGTAATTTACGCTGCCCTGAGTGCCCAAGTGGGTTGCGACAGTTTACCCGGCCAATTGGGATGCTGGAACCAACGTTTTTTAAGAAAACAATTGATGAAGTTTATAAGGAACTGATTTATCTGACTTTTTATTTTCAAGGAGAGCCTTATTTAAATCCGAATTTTCTGGATATGGTAAAGTATGCCTCTGATAAAGGTATCTATACTTCTACATCCACTAATGCACATTATCTTACGAAGGAACAGGCAAAGAAAACCGTTGAGAGTAAACTGGATCGTCTCATTATATCAATTGACGGTACGACTCAGGAAACCTATGAGCAATACCGTATTGGTGGGCAGTTGCAAAAAGTAATAGATGGTACTAAAAATATAATTGAAGCCAGAAAAGACCTGCGTTCCAAAACACCTCATATTCTGTTTCAGTTTTTGGTTGTAAAACCAAATGAGCATCAGCTAAATGATGTAAAAAAACTGGCCAATGAACTGGGAGTAGACGAGGTGGTTTTTAAAACCGCACAGGTATATGATTTTGAAAATGGAAACCCTTTAATTCCGGAGAATATAAAATACAGTCGCTATAAAAAAAATGCCGATGGAACCTATTCTATAAAAAACAAGCTCTTAAATCAATGTTGGCGAATGTGGAGCAGTTGTGTGGTAACCTGGGATGGGGTTGTGGTGCCTTGTTGTTTCGATAAAGATGCGAAACATCAATTAGGAGATTTGAAAAAGCAATCCTTTAAGGAGTTATGGCAATCACAAAAATACCAGATGTTCCGCCAATCAATTTTGAAATCCCGCCAGGAGATAGACATCTGCAAAAATTGTAGTGAAGGTACTAAAGTGTGGACCTGAGTTCATTTTGAAGGTACGATTGTCCCTTTTTAAAATTCTCTAAATTTTTTAGCTGTTCATTTAAGGTTTTTTAGCCAGTCTGAGATACTTTATCAGATATTGATATAATTCACTTTTCTTTTTTTTAAATTTATCGTTCAAATAGTTTTAGCATTTTTTATGTTGAAAAAATCGCTAAAGACTTTAAATGAAAAAATATGGACATGAACTTTACAAAAGCATTATCAGCATTACTGTTTATCAGCTGTTTTTCAATGAAGGCACAGCAAAATCAAATTCATCATGGACACAATCACGAAGTTCCGGATGAGCTTTATGTGTCATTACAATTTGATAAAGACTCTATAAGAGGCTTTGATGAAGCGGCTGCCTGGCAACAAGCACGAATGAATGCCGACAACGAAGGGCTACAAAAACGAATAGTAGATTATTTAAAACGCAATTATATTGATTTTCGTTATGGACTTCAGTCAAAAGTTGCCCCACTTCAGGTACAAGGGCCTTGTTCAAATGTTGATTTTGAAACAGGTACTATTGCTGGATGGACAGCTGGTGAAGGAACAAATGTGAGTTCATCATTAACGATGAGTGGATGTTGTCCAAACACTACAGGACTTGCAGTAGCTGTTACTCCGGGAAATGATCCAAATGTTGGTGCTGCTTTAAAACGTGTGCCTCCGGGAGCCGGGAATTATACTTGCCGAATAGGTGAGAGCACCCCGGGTGTAGGAACAAAATTTACCAGAATTTCACAAAGTTTTAACGTAACGCCTGCCAATTCTGTATTTATTTACAGATATGCGGTGGTTTTGGATGCCAGTGGTGGTCATGCCTGTAATACACAACCGTTTTTTAATATTGGTTTTAAAGATTGTAATGGGAACAATGTTCCTTGTGCCCAATATCAGGTATCTGCTCAATCAAGTCTTTGTTCAGCTGGTGCAGATCCTTCGTTTGTAACATCGTCATCAGGCTATTTGTATAAAGATTGGACCACTGCCGCATTTGATTTAACAGCTTATATTGGAACGTGTGTTAATATTGAGTTTACCGTAGGTGGATGTGGCGCCAGCGGTGGGACACATTTTGGATATGCTTATATAGATTGTTCTTGCCAACCATTTACGATGAATCTTAATGGAAACGATATTCCTGTTGGACAAACCAACAATTCCTTTTGTGGTTCTGCAACCTCTAATACGCTTTGTGCTCCTCCCGGATTTACATATAGTTGGAATGGACCAGGTGTAACGGGAATGACGGGGCAGTGTATAAACCCTTCCAACGTCGGAACATATTCGGTTACGTTAGGTCAGTCAGGATCAAGTTGTTTTAGTCCGGTCTTATACTCAACATTTAACTCAGCGCCTAACCCAACTGTAACAGCATCTTTAACACAACCTGTATGTGCTCTTCCGGTAGGAACTGCGACATTGGATGTAACCGGAGGCACAGGGCCTTTTACATATAGCTGGACACCGGCCGCACCTTCCAATTCAGTTAATACAAATTTACCACCTACTACCTCTTACACTGCATCTGTTACTGATGCTAATGGTTGCTCAGGATCGACTTCCTTCTCGGTAGATCCTTATCCGCCTGCACCGCAATATACATTGGATGTAACACCAGGTTATGTTCTATCCTGTGCATCACCCAGTACAACCATTACATTTGCTCCTACAAATACAAATACTACTACCCAATGGGAAGGACCAACCGGAGCTATAACCAATACTGCTGTTGTTGTTACGACCCCGGGCGTTTATACCTATACTACGATTAATACGGTTAGCACATGTTCTTTAACCGGATCAATTAATATTACCGGTGCAATCAATATCCCGGTTTTAACCTCAACATTAACACAGGCTTCTTGTACTCTTCCATTAGGAAGTGCTACTGTAAGTGCTACTAATGGAACTGCTCCATATGTTTATTCATGGCTTCCTACATCTGTTGGAGACCCTAGCGCTACTACTAACGATAGTTTAGCGCCTGGATCTACATATACAGTAGTTGCTATTGATAACACAGGCTGTAAAGCATTTACAACTTTTTCAATTGATGTTTTCTCAGGTGCTGCCATGTATTCATTAAGTAGTAACCCGGGTTTAGCATTATCATGTTCAGTACCTAGCTCAACGTTGACATTTGTGCCAACAAGCACCAATACAAGTACGTTCTGGCAAGGACCTTCCGGTACTATTCTGGGAACAGACACTGTGGTAACTACAGCAGGAGTGTATACATATACTGCAATTAATACAGTTAGTACATGTTCGGTTACAGGAACCTTTACGGTAACCAGTAACAAGGTTATTCCTCAGGCAACTTACACAGTCAGCTGTAATACAAATACGATTACTTTTGGAGCAACCTCGCCGGGAATCACATTGGCATGGACCTTGCCAACTACCCCTACTACAACTGTTTTCGATGCCGGTACTTCAACAGCTATAGGTATTTATACATTAACGGTAACTAATCCTGTAACCGGTTGTTCTCAAACATATACAACACTTACTTCGGTTCCTCCGATTAATGTAACAACATCACCAAATACTAACTTAATTACCTGTACAACCAAAACAATTCAGGCAACAACTACGCCAACTACGGGTGGTGTGGTGATTACCTGGTACGATGGCGTTAATACATCTACAGTGAGTTCTTACCCGATCACAGCCGGAGGAACCTATACAACGGTGGTTCAGGTACCAAATGGATGTTCCAGTCAGTCAGTAATCACTGTTAGTACAAATACGGTTGTAAATGTGAGTATTATACCATCATCTTTAATTATACCATGCTCTACAGGTACAGTTGGATTAACAGCAAACAGTTCTATTGGAGGTCCATATACTTATACATGGAATCCTTCTTCGGTTTCCGGAGCAACTTATACAGTTTCCAATGCCGGAACATATAGTGTTGTAGCCTTAAACACAACAAATGGTTGTACCGCAACAGTTTCACAATACATTGGTGCTGAATCTGTAAACGCATCATTTGTCGGAGATCCGTATCAAGGTTATATGCCTTTACCGGTTACATTTACAAATACAAGCACAAACTCTGCAGGTACTAATTATACATGGGATTTTGGTGATGGCAGTGGTTTAGCTTCCAACTCAACAACAGTTTCTACTATTTATAATACACAAGGTAATTTCCCTGTAATATTGACGGCCACTAACGGGTTCTGTCAGGATACAGCTATTAGATACATTAAGGTTGATATAATTTCTTTATTTGAAGTACCTAACGTATTTACCCCTAATGGTGACGGTAAAAATGATGTCTTTACTTTTCAGGCGGTTAATATGGGTGAGATTACATTTACAGTATTTGATCGTTGGGGATTAAAAATGTTTGAAACCACCGGATCCGGAAATATTATCTGGGACGGAAAAAATAAAGGTGGGCATACTGTAACAGATGGAACTTATTTCTATATCCTGAAAGCTACCGGCTTAGACGGGGTTCAGTATAATAAACAAGGAACAATCAATGTGTTCCAATAATTAGTACTCTATAAAATCAAAAAGCCATCAGCTAATTACTGATGGCTTTTTTTTATGGTTTGTTTTTTATAAGATATCGGCTACTGTAAAGGTGCTTCCACCAACAAATATTAAGTCGTTGACCCTGGCTTGTTTTTTGGCCTTACTCAAAGCTTCAGGTACTGTTTTATATGTTTTACCTTCCAGCCCTGCTTTTTTTGCCTGAAGACTTAGCTCTTTTTCGTCCAGTGCTCGTGGAATGGAGGCTTTGCAAAAGTAATACATGGCATCTTTTGGCAAAAGCTTTAGTATTTTGGATATGTCTTTATCATTCACCATACCTAATACAAAGTGTAACTGTTTGTATGTGTATCGTTTCAGGTTTTCCAGTACTTCTTTGATGCCGTCTTCATTATGCCCGGTATCCGCTATTACTAAGGGTTTTTCCTGTATGGTTTGCCATCTTCCCAGTAAACCTGTTAATTTTTGAACCTGTTCAAGAGCGGTCGTAATATCTTTTTCTTCGATAATAAACCCTTTTTGTTTTAAAATATCTATTGTATTTAAAACACCCATCAGGTTCTTTATTTGATAACTTCCCTGCAAATCGAGTTTATATAAATGTTTAGTGTTTGATTTTTTGTGAAGTAATTCGATGGAAAAAAATTGCCCTTGATGTGAGGATGAAATGACCTTGTAATTTTTGTCGGCAAATTCAATCGGTGCTTTTGCTTCTTTGGCAGCATTATTAAATACAGAGATAACTTCCAGCTGGGTTTGACTAATTGTAACCGGAATTTTGGTTTTTATAATGCCTGCTTTTTCGGTAGCAATTTTCGGCAGGGTATCTCCTAGTAAATTAACATGATCAAATCCGATATTGGTAATTAAACAACATACAGGATTAATTACATTGGTAGAATCTAATCTGCCGCCAAGTCCCACTTCAATAATAGCAACATCCACTTCCTGTTTGGAGAAATAATCAAAAGCCAGTCCAACGGTCCATTCAAAGAAAGAAGGCTCTGTTTTTTCAAAAACGGTTTTATAGTCTTCTACAAATTTGGTTACATCTGCTTTAGAGATCATCTTCCCGTTAATCTTAATTCTCTCCCTGAAATCAACTAAATGCGGGGATGTATATAATCCGGTTTTGTAACCTGCTTTTTGCAATACGGCAGCAAGCATGTGAGAGGAAGATCCCTTACCGTTAGTCCCTGCCACATGAACGCATTTGATTTTTTTCTCAGGGTTTCCTAGAGCATTGCAAATAGCAATAGTATTATCCAAATTAGCTTTATAGGCAGCAGCTCCAATGCGTTGATACATGGGTAGCTTTGAAAATAAATACTCTAATGTTTGGGGATAAGTCATGCCTTATTAATTTTTTAAAGGATTATGACTCTTGACGTAATGCATAAATTAGAAACTAAAAATAATGGTTATAGTGCCTTTTTGCTCTTCAAATTCTCCGCTTACGTTAAATGTTGTAGCCAAGGCAGCTTGTCGTGCTTTGGCTTTTAACATAGGACTACTGGTTGTAGTTCCTCGCCCGTTGGGATCAGCCTTAATCACTTTGCCGTTTTTATCTACCGTTATTTCAACTACGACTTTACCTTCTTCCTTAGTATCCTTTGATAAAGGAGGAGGAGAAATAACTGCTCTTCCGGCTAAACTAAATCCATAGCCGCCATTGCCGGGGCCTTTACCTGGGCCGCTTCCCGGACCATCTCCTGTACCATCACCGCCACCGGTACCGCCACCTGTACCACCATTACCATGGGTGTTAGGATTTCCGTCCGGTCGCCCGTCATTGCCTTCGTGTCCGCTATTTCCATCCCCACCGCCATTATTGCCTTTATTTTTATTGAATTTCTCTGCTAGTAATTCAGCCGCTGTTTTTACTTTTGGTTTAACAGGGATTACAACTGTTTGTGTAGTTGTTTGATTTTGGGGAGTGTTTTTTGTCTCGTTTTTGGTAATGTTAATGTCTTCTCCTTGCTCCGATGTTACCAGGTTTTCCGAACTATTTTCCTGATTAACAGGAGGAGTGGTTTCAGTACTTTCAATAACCTGTACGGCATCACCAATTCCTTCTCCATCTACATTTCCTGTGCCTTCAATTAGATTCCCGATATTAAATTCGATACCACCGCCGCCGCCACCGCTTTCGGCTTCAGGAAAGGGGGGATTGGGAACAATGATGACATAAAAAATTAAGAACAATAATAATATTGTGAAAATCAATAATGAAATTCCTAGAGAGATAATTCTGTTTTTATTTTCTTCAGCCTGAGATAAAATCATGACTATTTGCCGTTTGAAGGTTTAGTTGCCCACACCATTTTACATTTCAGTTTATCGACAATGATCATCACATCAACAGCATCCTGAATGGTTAAGTCTTTATCCATTTGTAAAACAACCGTTGGTTCAGGATTTCCATTAATTTGAGCTACTAAAGTTGATTCTAATACGGAATAATCCACTTCGTTTCCTTCAACATAATAGTGGCGGTTATTTGAAACATCCAAATGAATTGGCTTTTTGTTATTTTCAACAGGTTTTGTAGGCTTTGAGCTTGGTAAGTTTACTTTAATAGCATTAGGGCTTACCATGGTTGATAAAATAAGAAAGAATAGCAACAGAAAGAACATGATATCATTTAATGCCTCTGTGCTAACCTCTGCTTCTTTATGTGTTTTTTTACGTAGTCCCATTTTAATAGTTATAAGTGATGAGTGGTAAGTATTGAGTTATAAAATTCATAACTCATAATTCCTATCTATTTCGAAGGCTCGTTTAAAATGTCTAAAAAAGCAATTTGAGTTTCTTCCATTCTATGGGCTAATCGGTCGATGCGGTTATTTAACCAGTGATACCCAACAAAGGCAATAACACCAACCACTAAACCACCACAGGAAGAAACCATTTTTACATATAAACCTGAAGATATTACTTCAATCTCTACTGTTTTTGCTACGGATATCTTATAGAAGATTTCGATAACACCAATGATCGTTCCGATAAATCCAAACATTGGAGCTATACGTCCGGTGATATTTAAAATACTCATGTTTTTTTCAAGACTTGACAGTTCGGAAGAACCTGCTTTATCCATGGCTTCACGTATTTCCTGCATCGGTTGTCCAATGCGGGAAATGCCTTGTTCCAACATAATTGCTTCGGGTGTATTAACACTTTTACAAAGGCTGCGGGCGTTTGCTAAATTGCCATTGTTGATCATTTCTTTAACACTCGCTAATAATGTGGCATTCTTTTTAGACGCTTTTGAAATTGTTAATAAGCGTTCAACCATTACATAAACAGACACTAATAACAATAAAGATAAAGGAACCATGATGACCCATGCCTGAGCAATAATATCGAACACGCGTATCTCATTTGGAGGCAATTCCGGCGCTGTTTGAATACCTGTTACTGCTGGTTGTGTTAAGGAATCTGCTACAACAGAAGCAACAGTGTTTGTTATTTGAAGAATGAATGACATCATAGAGCTTAATTTTAAATTACACGAAGTTACTTTAGAAAGGGGCGGGTAAATTAAATCATAAGCGATGTTTTAAACAGATTTATGTTAGTATAACCCTATTTCTGTTTAAAAGATACAGATCCACCCCTTTGCCGGATAAAAGACTATCTTCACTCGATTTAAACCTGATAATCAATATTTTAACAGTTGTTAGTTTGGTGAAAAATCTGTATTTTTATTACGCATGTAAGCTTTTTAACAAAAAATTAACTTACCGCTGATTCAAATTAAAGTAGTTTTATATCCTTTTAGTAAAATTAAGTAATGGTAAAACAATTTCTATTTTTTGTATTTTTTATAATCTCTCTTGCCATAAAAGCACAGGCTCCGCCCTATATTCCCTACCAGGCTATTGCCAGAGACATGAGCGGCCAGGTAAAAGTAAATACTCCTATTCAGGTACAGTTTAAAATCTTTAACACCATGATCTCTTCTTCGTCTTCCTATGATGAGGTGCATTCGGTAACCACCAACGATTTTGGCTACTTTAATCTTCGTATTGGAAGCGGAACAATTCAGTCGGGATCCTTTTCGGCTATTACCTGGCAAACAGGTGATGTTAGTTACGAAGTTTGGGTAGATATGGGTTTAGGGTTTAGTCAATTGGGTGGGCGTAGTGGTTTTTTATCGGTTCCTTATGCCATGTATGCCGCTAATTCAAATCCTAATCCTACATTAACGATCAATGCACCTAATACCATTTCCAATCCGTCGTTGGCTACTTACAGTATTAATGTGCCTTCTCCTACATTGAGTATTACTAATAATTCGATTTCCATCAGCAATGGTAATACTGTTTTTCTTCCGCAATATGTGGCAGGTTCGGGTATCAGTGTGACAGGATCAACAATTACCAACACGGCTCCTAATCAAACTGTAAACATCAGTGGGCAGGGCGTTAGTGGTTCTTACCCTAATTATAGTATTACACCTGCAGCATCCGGATCCATTACTTCAGGCAATAGTAATATTATTGTTTCCGGCACTTCACCTGATTATACAATCACCAGTTCGCCCACTTTAAGTATATCGGCAGATCAATTATCCATCAGCAATGGTAATACAATAACCTTACCCGGCACGTTGGTGAACAGCGGTACAAATATCATAGTGAATGGAAGTTCTCCCAGCTATACGATCAGTGCCGTGACGCCTACTTTAACAACAACCGGTAATGCTTCTATAACCGGAATTTATCCTAATCAAACAATCGATGTGCCTACTCAAACCTTATCCGTTTCCGGTAATACATTAAATTTATCGTCGGGTGGAGGAAGCGTGATCTTACCTTCTTCCCCAACAACTACAATTAATCAGGGCACGCATGTGATAGTAAATGGAACAGCTCCGGATTACACAATCAGTGCGGTGACACCTACTTTAACAGCAACTGGAAATGCCACTATAACAGGTATTTATCCTAATCAAACCATTGATGTGCCGGTTACAACCATTGAACAGGGCTCTTATATATTAGTGAACGGAGCTTCACCAAATTATACCATCAGTGCCATAACACCAACGTTAACACCAAGTGGAAATATAACGATCAATGGCGCATATCCTAATCAAACGATCAGTGTCCCTTCGCAAACTTTATCCATATCCGGTAATACCCTTAATTTATCGGCGGGAGGAGGAAGTGTTACTTTACCATCTTCGCCTACTACCACAATCACTCAAGGTGCAAACATTACTGTTAATGGAACAGCTCCTAATTATACCATTAGTGCTGCAACTCAAAGCACCTCGATAGCACAGGGTACTAATGTTATTGTTAACGGAACTTCACCGAACTATACTATAAGCGCCGTAACACCAACCTTAATAACTAACGGTAATATTGCATTAAGCGGTTCTTACCCAACGCAAACAATTACGGTTGTTCCAACAAGCATAGCGCAGGGTACCAATATTACGGTGATCGGCACTTCGCCTAATTATACTTTAAGTTCTGTTACTCCCACTGTTGCTACCAACGGCAATATTACATTAAGTGGTTCTTATCCCACTCAAACCTTGTCGGTTCCGGCTCAAACCTTATCAATATCAGGCAATACTTTGAATTTATCTGCTGGGGGCGGGAGCGTTACATTACCTGCCAGCTGGAATTTATCAGGAAATGCGGGAACTTCGGCAGCTACTAATTTTATAGGAACTACAGATGCCAATGATTTTGTAGTTAAAACTGCAGGCTCGGAAAGATTGAGAGTGACTTCAACAGGAAGCATAGGAATAGGAACAACGTCTCCGGGAGCTAATTTTGATATTAATTCGGGTAATGTAAAATTGGGAGCAGGTAGTACACCTTTTTCAATTATTAAATATGGAACGTTGTCGGGTTCTTTTTTATTAAGTCTTGGAAATAACGCGGGAACTTTTTCTATACCCGGAGCACAAGTAGGCGATGTGGTGGTGGTCACATTAAACAGCCACAATGCTTCTTCTGGTTCTATCTCATTAAACAATGCTTATATTTCTTCTGCCAATACATTGTCGTATAATGTGAATACATCTCTTGGTTTGGTGGTAACACTCAATTTCTCCTACATCTTAATGAGACCATAAACATGAGACACTGGTTTTTAGCACTCATATTAAGTTGCTGTAATATTGCATTTTCTCAGTCTGTAGCACCCAGCGTGTTTAATACAGACGGAGGCATAGCTACTACCGCATCTCCAACGGGTTCGGTAACTGTATACTATAACATAGGAGAACCTGTTTATACAGATGTGCAAAATGCCACTTCAACTGCCAGATTCACACAAGGATTTTTACAACCCGACATTATTGGATTGGGAGTTTTGCAAATCAATACTTACACAACTGCTATGACCTGTGCCAGTGCTAATGACGCGTCTATTGTTTTAAATGTAAATGGCTCAAATGTACCGTATATTTACAAGTGGTATAAAAATGGTGTTTTATTATCCGATACAAGTTCCTCTCTTTTAAATCTGGCTGTTGGAAACTATAGTTATGCGGTGAGTGATTCGAAGGGAAATACCAGAACAGGTGCAACAGAAGTGAAAAGAGGCGAAGGAACCTGTAAAGTGGTAATTCATAACGGAATCTCGCCTAATAATGATGGACACAACGATTTTTTTCATATTGAACACATAGAGGATTATCCTGATAACAGCGTAAGTATATACAGCCGATGGGGTAGTTTAATTTGGGATAAAAGCGGGTATGATAATGCGTCTGTTGTTTGGAGAGGTGAAGATGCCAAGGGGACGATGTTGGCATCCGGAACCTATTTCTTTATAGTAATTATTGATGGACATAAAACTACCGGATGGGTAGAGCTCATGCGCTAATGAAACACTTTGGACTGTATATATTCTTATTTTGTAGCATAAGTTATTCTTTTGCTCAACAGGATCCTCAATACAGCCAGTACATGTTTAATCAGGTAGTTATTAATCCGGCATATATTGGCAGTAAAGATGCCTTGAATGTTACCGGGCTGTTTAGAAAAGAATGGGTTAATGTTAATGGCTCTCCTCAAACCAATAACCTGAGCTTATCAGGCCCCTTAAAAGCCAAAAAGATTGGAATAGGAGCGCATGTTGTTCAGGAAACCATTGGACCAAAAAAATGGATGTCGGCTTATCTGGATTATTGCTACCGTGTGAAATTAGGAAAGGGAAAATTATCTTTCGGGCTTTCTACAGGGTTGGTGAGCTATAATTTTAATTCATCCAAATTAGATCTTTCAGATCAAAATGAACCAACGCTTTATACTAATTCAATCAATCGTTCTATACGTTTTGATATGAGTGCAGGACTCTATTATTATTCCCGTACTTTTTTTGCAGGACTGAGTGTGACACATCTTATTCATCCAACTCTGTTTACCACAACTTCTTCACAGGGTCAGAGTATAAGCTTTTATAATTTAAATCAGCATCTCTTTTTCACTGTAGGAAAGGCATTTTCGATTAATGAGCAGTTGGTATTTAGCCCTTCGGTATTGATCAAATCTATTGAAGGAAAGACTATCAATGCGGATATCAATGCTAATTTTTTAATCAGGAACAAGTTGTGGTTAGGTGTATCCTGTCGTACTAGCCTTTCGATTGTGTGCCTTGCCCAATATCTGGTGACGGATAAACTGAAAATAGGCTATAGTTATGATTATGGGCTTAATGGTATAGCGAAGACCTCTTACGGGTCGCACGAAATTATGCTGAGTTATGACTTCGGCAAAGGTAAATCTCAAATGGTGACTTCACGATTTTTGTAACAGACAGAGGCATGAAAAATAACCGGTTCCTTATGCATTTTATTTTTTTATTTCTGAGCCTTCAGGGATTTGCCACTGTTAAGATATTTAATGAGGATTCTTTGAAGGTAAAAAAAATAAAACAGGAATATGAGGTAGCGCTTGCTGAAGGTTTAAATACAAAGAATGCAGAGTTTTGTGCCGTTCCGTATGCAGATAAAATTTTACTGGTAACTGATCAATTGAAAGATCTGGTTAATAATGAATCCGTTGATGTAAATGGGTTTCCTTATGTTGATGTATTTTTAGCCGGGACTGCAAAAGGCAGAACAGAAAGGATTATTCCTTTTTCCAATCGTATTAATGGCCCTTTTCATGATGGCCCTGTTGCATTTAATGCGGCACAAACTCAGTTATACTTAACCAGAGTTGATTATATTAATAAAGGGAGAAGGGATTTTGTGAACAAAGCAAAACTTTTGGTATTCGAGAAAAAGGAAAATAGTTGGTCTGATCCGGTACCATTTAAATATAATAATGAATCTTATTCTGTTGGTCATGCGTCAGTTTCATACGATGGTAATTATCTGTTTTTTGCAAGTGATATGCCCGGAGGCAAAGGCGGTAAGGATATTTACGTATGTAAAAGAAATGGCACAGAGTGGGAAGCTCCTCAAAATCTTGGTTCAGAAATTAATACAGACAAGGATGAAGAGTTTCCATATATAAGAAAAGATGGTGTATTGTTTTTTTCATCAAACGGATTGAAAGGGCAGGGTGGTTTTGATATTTTTTCAGCAAATAAAATAGCAGATAAATGGTATCTGGATAGAAATGAAGGCGCCGGAATAAATAGCAGCGACGATGATTTTGGAATTGTTTTTACGGACAGCATTCATGGTTATTTTTCTTCTAACAGAAAAGGAGGAATGGGCTTAGACGACATTTATCAGTTTACTTTTTCGAGCATGGCAAAAGATATTTTTGCCACATTATTATTAACTCAAAACATTAATAACCCTTCTAAAAACACGAAAGTGTATTTAATGAATGAGGCAGGAAGCATCATTGATTCCACACGTACCAATGAGAAAGGATCGTTTCAGTTCAGGAACTTATATGGCGAGAAAGAATTTATGGCTTCCGTTGATCCTGAAGATATTCAGTTTAATGGAAAGGCAAGGTATTATTTAGCGGATTCGAAAGGTGATATTGTGAGAGTGTCTCATCCCTTAAAGGGCAATGATTTTGTGTTTGAACATTTGCCTTTTGATCAAACTGATTTATCAGAGGTTTACTCTGATGAAGATCTGACTTTATCAGGGGTGTTGTCGCATGGTAATAGTCCCACAGTGTTTATTAAAAATGCATACTTATTTTTGAAAAATACATTTGGCGATGTCGTTGATACAGCAAAGACCAATGATCTGGGATGTTTTGTGTTTAAAAATCTGGTATCAAAACAGGATTATTTAGTAAGTATTAGCGATACGAGCCTCCATTTACCTCCGGGAACAGAAGTTGTTTTGAGGGATAGAAGCGGGAAGAGCTTGAAAAATTTTATAGTGGGGAAAGATAATTTTGATTTTAAATTATTGTCTCATGAGAAGAGTGTGTTGTCAGAATTGGCAACAGATGAGGAGTTAAAATTTAAGTTCAATAACTGTACTTATGGTCAGGAAAAACTCACACTCAGACCTGTTTCCAATAGGAAAGTGTATTTATTGGATGGCAAAGGTGTGGTAGTAGATTCGATGTATACGAACCAAAAAGGATTATTTAAATTTAAAAATCTGAGTGTGGATAATGAATATATGACGGCAGTTGAAGAGGGTGATGTGCAATTTGCGAACAAAACATCGTATTATTTAGTTAACCTTCAGGGTCGTATTATAAAAGCGTCATATCCATTTAAGAATAAAAAATTCGTATTTAATAGTATTCCATTCGATTCATTAAGTTTACAGGAAATGACGACGGATGATAAATTGCTTCTGGCCGGTAATCTCCGTTTTGGGCCTCAGGGGAAAGATCCGGTTAAACATACACGGGTATATTTATTGAGTGCAGATGGGACTGTTAAGGATAGTGTTGTTACGAACGAACAGGGTTGTTTTGCTTTTAGGAATCTACCCTCCGGTCAGAATTATACCATTGATATGAATGAGTCGGATATGCATTTACCGGCAAATACAAAAGTATATTTAACGGATAAGAATGGTAAAGTGATAAAAACATTTGAGGTAGGAAAAGATGTATTTAGCTATAAAGTATTGTCTGTAGAAAAAAACCTGATGTCTAATCTTGAAGTAAGTGATGAGGAGTTAAGCATGAAGATTAACGGTTATGTGTACGATAGCCATAAGAAGGGACTTGCAAATGCGACAGTCAGACTGTTTGATCCCATGCGTAAACAATTAGAAAATGTAACGACGGATGATAAGGGTAAATTCTCTTTCAGAAATACGAAAATGAATCAGGCGGATCGGTTGGAAGTCACATCTAAGAATGTAAATGATTCGATTGTATATATTGCTGATAGCAGAGGAAAGATCTGCAAGCAATTACAAAAAAACAGCGAAGGTACGTTTGCCTATAAATTGCTGGAAGTTGATAAAGTGATGATGGGTGATTTTACAATGGATGATCCCTGGCTGCAGGTTATTGATATGAAAGCCAGTAGTGAAACACTGACGATTATTGAAAGGATATTTTATAAAACAAATGATTATAAATTTGATTCGTTGGGTCAAAAAATCCTCGATAAAACCATTAATGTATTAAACACCAATTCGAAATTGATCATAGAATTAAGTTCGCATACTGATTCCCGTTCTAATGATGCATACAATTTAAAGCTTTCTAATAAACGTGCTCAGTATGCTGTAGATTATATTGTTTCTAAGGGGATTAATAAATCCCGGCTAAAAGCGATCGGTTACGGTGAAACAAAACTATTGAATCAATGTGCCAATGGAGTTTCCTGTTCGGACAAAGAGCATGCACAGAACCGACGTACTGAATTTAAGATCACTTATGGTAAATAGTATAATTTTCCTCGTTATGCAGGTGGCTGATTGATAATCATCCAGTATAATCCCAAATCACTCACTACTTTTACAAATTCAGTAAATTCTACAGGTTTTACAACATAGCTGTTGGCACCAAGATCGTAGCATGTTTGTATGTCGGGATCTTCTTTTGATGAGGTGAGGATCACTACCGGAATTTTTCTGGTTCTTTCGTCGGATTTCAATCTCGCTAATACTTCAATGCCATTTACTTTGGGCATCTTCAGATCAAGTAAAATAACTTTTGGAATATCTTCGAGGTTTCTTCCTGAAAAATTGCCTTCTCCGAAAATGTAGTCAATGGCTTCTGCCCCATCTTTAAGGTGGATTAAATTATTTGCCAGATTATTTTTTTTCAATGCTCTGATGGCCAGTTCAGCATCATGCATATTGTCTTCAATTAAAAGAATATCAGTTTCGTGTGTCATGATTTAATCGTTTTTTAATGATATATAAAATTCAGCGCCCTCGTTCACTTTTCCTTTTGCCCATACTTTTCCATAATGCTTGGCGATCACTCGCTGAACAATGGCAAGTCCTACACCGGTGCCTTCAAATTCTTGCTGTGAATGTAAACGCTGAAATACACAGAATAATTTACCAACGTATTTCATATCAAAGCCTACGCCATTGTCTTTTATACAAATGGTTACTTCTCCGTTTTTTTCTTTTGATGAAATATTTACGGAAGGATTTGTTTTTTTAGAAGAATATTTGATGGCATTGGAAACCAGATTAAAGATGGCCTGGTAGAGTAAGCCATAGTCGGCTTTTACATGGTGCAATTTCCCTATTTTTATTTTTGCATGATGAGTTGTTGTTTTATTTAGTTCAATAAGAACACCTTCCAACATCTCATTTAAATCGATTTCTCTTTTTTGAAGCTCTTTTCTTCCCAACCTTGAAAAGGCTAATAAATCATCGATCAAAGCCCCCATCTTGGAGGCATTATATTTTATGTTATGTATAATGCGATTACCTTCTTCATTAATCAGTGGTGCGTAATCTTCGATGAGCATTTGCGCATAACCATTTACGGCCCGCAAAGGAGCCCTTAAATCGTGTGAAACTGAATAAGAAAACGCTTCTAATTCGTGAGTACGTTCATTTACTCTATTTTCCAGCGTCTCATTTAAAAGTTTAAGATCATGTTCGATTTTTTTTCTCTCTGTAATGTCCCTGAAATTACTAACATAGGCCTTTACATGTTCGTCATGTAAAAGATTGGTAATAACACCTTCGAGCCATACATAATGACCATTTTTATGTTGTCTTCTAAAACTGGCGTGGATAGGTCGTCCTGGACTATTTTTAGCTTCTTGGATGATGGAGCTGACATATTCTCTGTCTTCGGGATGAATGTTGGAATAATCATTCACATTTGGCATTTCCTCAAGTGTCCACCCCATGATTCTTACCGAAGAAGGACTTCGGTAAACAACGTTAAAATTCTCATCTATTAAAGAAATAATATCGTAGTTATTTTCTACTAAAGCGCGAAAACGTTTTTCATTGGCGGCCAATTGTTCTTCCGCTTTTTTTCGCTCCGAAATATCCCTGACCACAACCATAATGTTGCCATCGTCCATTTTTTTTGCAGATAATTCGGCATAGATAACACTTCCGTCTTTTCTTTTGAGCCTTCGTTCTTTTCTTAAAGGCATTCCGTTTTTCAATTCTTCGATCCGGGCTTTACTGCTGGCAAAATCATCTTCAAAGATGATATCGAAGGTTGTTAGTTGTAATATTTCCTCTTTTGAGTAGCCCAGTAATTCACAACCGCTTTTATTGATATCAATAAATTTTGGCCGTATGGAGCCGTCAACAATATAAATGGTATCACTTGCCTGTTCAATCACCGAATGATAATAGGTCTCGCTTGCTTTTTGTTTTTCCTCTGCCCTTTTGCGTTGTGATATATTTATTGATAAAATAAAAATGCCTTCAGGAATAGGTTGTATGCTTAATTCGAAATCTTCTTTTGAACCGTTTGGAAATGTGAATTCCGTCTCAAATTGTTTGCTTACTCGTTCATTCATGCATTTTTCCAATACTTTAAATAAATCACTATGCTCTATTCCCGGATACTTGTCCATTAGAGTATAGCCGATTAATTCATCCTTTGTATAGTGACTGTTTTTAACAAGCGCATTATTTACATAAGTATAGCGCCAGTTAAAGTCATGAATCTGTACCCCTTCCAAAAGATTATCAAAGGTGTGCCGAAACATTTCTTCATCAGCAAAGATGTGAGCCTCTTCTCTTTTCATTGATTGACAGATTTAATGGTATGAGTAATTCTTGAGATAATCTAATATAATTAAAATACATAAAATGATTTTGCAGCTTTTGTAACGTTACTTTCATATGTAAGAAAAACTCAAAATAATTTTTAAATTATTTTGAGTTTTTCGACTCTGGGTTAACTGTATTCCTTTTATTTAGGGCTTTTCGGGATGGGTTATCTGATAATGACAACATGCTTTTTTTTTGTTAAAGTTTTTAATATGCGTTGATGTATAATGCTATGCATTTATTTATAACTCGGGAGCTTCTGCCGGTTAACGAACAGTTGAATCAATTTGTGGATTGGGACTTCGGTGCTTCAAGAGCCTCAGTGGTCTTCTCACTTACTGGTAAAATTAGTTGCGATATAGCGGAGTGTTTGGTTTTAATAGCTATCAGGGAAGGATTGTTTAAACTCTTGTTAGTATTCAGTATCCAAATTAAAAGCGAAAGCCACCTGTTGGTAATAAGCTAAATACTCAAAAAAATGGGGGCAATGAAACAAAATTACACTCATGCAATCTGTAAAATATGTTCAATAAACATTCATAGAACCTCACTTTTTATGGCTTCGTCGAATTCACTCAAAAAGAAATTGCCGGAAAGAACAAATCCATTATTTTTGTTGACCATTTGGTCAAACCATATAGTTACACCATGTCGTCAATTACATCAGAACCCGAAAAAAAGATACTGGATGCAGCCAAAGCTGTGTTTGAAGAGTTCGGTTATAATGGAGCGCGTATGCAAAAGATAGCCGATGTAGCAGGTATTAGTAAAGCATCCCTGCATTACTATTTTAGGAACAAAGACAATTTATTTGATCGCATTTTTGACGAAACCATGAGCGAGTTTATGTTGATTGTATCTACCTGGACGAATGTGGAAGAAGAATGGGATGTGAAACTGAGGAATTTTATTATTGAGTTTTATACCTTTTTAAAAACAAATTCACTACTCTTTATTTTGAGGGAAATCAATAGGAATCCTGAACTCTTAAAAAGAAGGAAGCCAAAACCAAAAGCAGGGTTTCTTTCTTATTTCGAAAATTTGAAAAGTGCCGGAGTTATCAGAAATATAAATGTTCCTCTCATCTATGTGTTTATGCATTCATTATGCTCTTATCCTTTATTAAACAGAAGTTTATTTAAGAGAACTACAGGCTTGAGTGATGCGGAGTTTGAGACTTTTATGGATGAATACCCCAATCATGTAGCTGACTTTTTAATTGAAGCTATAAAAAAAACAAACAGAAAATAAATTATGACAAACAACAGATATATTATAGCACTCACAGCAAGTATTCTTATGTGTATTGGCATGTACGGGCAGCAAAAAGAGCCGGTTACACTGGAGCAATTGCAAAGTATGGCAAAAGAAAATTACCCTTTGCTGAAGCAAAAGCAAATGTATTCGGATATTGCTACAAATAAAGTAAAACAATTAAACTCTAATTTTTTGCCTCAGGCAAGCATCACGGGCCAGGCTACTTACCAAAGCGAAGTTACAGAATTTAACTTCCCGATTCCGGGAACCGTTCCATTTAAACAAAAGCCCGATCAATATGCAGTGGGGCTTGAGCTTAAAGAAAATTTGTTTGATTATGGTGCTATTAAAACACAAAAACAAATTGAAAAGGAAAGTAATGATATTCAGTCCAATCAGATTGATGCCGATATTCTTAAGCTAAAAGAAAGAATTAATCAACTGTATGGTAATATTTATTTGCAGCAGGAGAATAAAAAAATTATGTTTCTGCGCATTAATGAACTGGATGCTAAACGCAGGAAAATGAAATCCTCTGTTGATAATGGAGCTGCTTTACAAAGTAATTTTTTGGTATTAGAGTCGGAATACCTGTCAACTCAACAAAAGATCGAAGAGATCAATTCTAATCTGATCGTGTGGTTTAAGACCTTATCGCTCTACACAAATAAAACATTGGATACAAGCTATGTTTTGGCAGAAACCGGAAAAGTAAAAGAAATTCAATCGGTGATTATGCGTCCTGAATTTAAAATGTTTGAGTTGCAAAGCAGTTCATTGAAGTTAAGAGAAAAAATGATCAACCGGAACAATTTGCCAAAACTATATGTATTTGGTAGGGGTTATTACGGCAGGCCCGGATATAATTTCCTGAATAATGATTTCAGACCTTATGGAATGGTTGGTGCAGGCTTGAACTGGAACTTAACGGCATATTATACATCCGGACGTGATAAGAAAAACCTGAGTATTAATAATGATATTGTATCAAATCAGAAAAAGATATTTGAAATCAATCTGCAGTCAACTATGATTCAGCAGCAGGAAGAAATTACAAAGCTTGAAAAAATGATTGTTTTGGATAAAAAAATCTCAGATACCAAAACTGCTATTCGGAAAGCTTCTTCAAGTCAGTTGGATAATGGCATCATCACATCGTCTGACTTTATTGTAGACTTAAATGCGGAAAATCAGGCACAATTCAATTTAAAGCTTCATGAAATACAATTAATGATGGCTAAAGAAAATTATAACACAACATTAGGATACTAAACAATTATGGAAAACAATACATCTCAATCAACCGACAATCATAACGACCTTATGGAAAAAGAAAAAAAAGCAAATGGCAAAAAAAAGCGATTCATGATATTAGGTGGGGTAGCCACTGTTATTTTGGTAATTGTTTTAAGTGTATGGATTAGTTCCATGGGTCACGAAACCACAGATAATGCCCAGTTAGACGCTATGATAACACCGGTAAGAGCAATCGTTCCCGGATTTATTACAGATGTTCGTTTTACTGATAATCAGGAAGTGAAAAAGGGTGATACTCTAATTATGATAGATCAAAAAGACTATCTGGCTAAGCTGGCTCAATCTGAAGCAGCTTTGGAAAGTTCCAGGGCACAATTGGAATTGGCAAAAACAGGCGCTTTAACAGCAGACTTAAATGCTAATGCATCTGTGTATAGCAGTCAGGCAGCTAAGGAAAATATTGCATCGGCACAGGCTCGTTTGAACCGCGATGAAAAAGATATGGCTCGTATTGAAAAAATGCTGAAAGACGGTGCGGCAACACAACAACAATACGAAACAACTAAAGCAGAATACGAAACTGCCAAAGCGCAATTTGAGATGTTGAAAAAGCAATACGAAGCGTCTTCTTCTCAGGCAGTTGGTGCTCAATCACAGGCCGAAGGGCAAAAATCGCAGATCGCATTATCAGCAGCGATGGTGAAACAACGTGAAGCGGAATTACAATTGGCTAAAACACAATTGGAAAATACAATTATCGTTGCCCCTTTTGATGGAATTATTTCTAAAAAATCGGTAGAAGAAGGGCAGTATATACAGCCAAATTCCCCTATCTGTTCGGCTGTTGATTTTAAAAACTTATATGTAACAGCTAATTTCAAGGAAACACAAATTGAACAAATGCGTGCAGGCCAGGAAGTCGATATTAAGGTAGATGCTTTTCCTAAAGTAAAAATAAAAGGCTCCTTGCAAAGCCTTGGTGGAGCAACAGGTGCTAAATTCTCTTTATTACCTCCGGATAATGCCACTGGTAATTTTGTGAAAATTACGCAACGTGTTCCTGTGCGAATAGCTATCACTGAATATCCAAAAGAAATGACAGGTTTGTTGATTCCTGGTTTAAGTGTGGTAGTAGATGTAATGACTAAATAGTAAAAACAACGTGAACAATACACTTCAGGCACCGGCTATACAATACCCTACGGGTTTTACAAAGTGGATCACCATTATAACGGCTATTAGTTGTGCTGTATTGGAATTAATAGATACCACTATTGTAAACGTGTCTTTGCGCGAAATCAGTGGAAGTATTGGTGCTACAACTACTGAGATTGCGTGGGTAACAACATCTTATGCAATCTCCAATGTTATCATTATCCCACTAACCAGTATGCTTTCTGATCTGTTTGGCAGAAAAGTATATTTTACAGCGTCGGTCGTTATTTTTACAACAGCCTCTTTAATGTGTGGGCTCTCAGATAGTTTATGGACATTAGTATTTTGGAGGTTCATTCAGGGACTTGGCGGTGGCGGGTTGTTATCAACTGCGCAAACCATTATTGTAGGTGCTTTTCCACCTGAAAAAATAAGCACCGCAAATGCAATTTTTGGAATGGGAATAATTATGGGGCCTACATTTGGCCCTACACTTGGAGGATATATCACGGATAATATTTCCTGGCACTGGATATTTTTTGTAAATATTCCTATTGGCATTCTTGCCACGTTTTTGTCATGGACATATATCACGGATAGAGTAGGGGCTGTGAAACCCCGAAAAATAGACTGGTGGGGAATTGTTTTTTTGATTATGGCTATTGGATCGCTGCAATTTGTGCTGGAGGAAGGAACTTCTAAAGATTGGTTTGAGAGCGATGAAATTGTTATCATGTCTATTGTGTCTTTATTTGGATTAATTGCCTTTATATATCGTGAGCTTGATATTGATTATCCTGCAGTAAATATTCGGCTATACAAAAATTATAATCTGGTGATGGGTAGTGTTATGAATTTGATGCTGGGGATGATGCTGTTTGGAACGGTATTTATATTTCCTTTATTTGCGCAGGTGTCTCTGGGCTGGACAGCTACCCAAACAGGGGTATTTATGATTCCGGGTGCGTTATGTTCTGCGGTAGCTATGCCTATGGTAGGAAATTTATTAAGTAAAGGAGCTAATCCCAAAACCATTATCATCATTGGGATCATGTTAACCTTTGGCTTTTTAATGCTGTTGGGTTTTGCTTCCCCCGATTCGAATGAAACTAATTTTTACTTTCCCTTTGTGTTACGTGGTTTTGGCATGGCCTTTATGATGTCGCCTATTTTGGCACTGGCAGTAGGTGGATTGAAAGGAAAAGATATGGTGCAGGCAATAGGATTAGCCAATATGATCAGACAGTTAGGAGGTGCTATTGGAATAGCCTTGATCAATGTATATCTGGTGCATTTGAATTCTCAAATCAGAGCAAATATGATTGCCAATATTAATACCTATGATACGGTAAGTTCGGATAGAGTAGCACTATTAACACAAAACTTTACGGCTCAGGGCTTTGCTCCTGAAGATGCGCAATCACTGGCTTATAAAATGCTGGAAGGGGCTTTGTACAAGCAACAGGCATTAGTAAGTTATAATCAGGGATTTTTGATGGTGGGCTTTATCATTTTAATCTGTGTACCGGTAGTATTATTAATACGATACAAAAAAGGGGAGAAAGCGAAAGTGGTAGCCGATCACTAAATTCAAATTACTTTATATACAAATCTATTTCCGTGAGGAAATAACTTCATAAAAAAAACCTCTGCATCTATGAGAGCAGAGGTTTTTTAATTTAGAGTGCTTACTGTTTATGGGAATTTAACCCCATCATATTTTGCAACATTTACCTGAGGAATAGTAGATCCGTATGTAGAATTAATTGCCTTAATAAATTCATTCGCTAAAAGTGCATTTCCTCTTGGCGTTAAGTGTATACCATCTAATGAAAAAGCACCTCCGCTTACAAAGGTAGATGAGATATTGATGCCATTGTACGCAATACCTGTTTTGGCATTAGCCATAAATGCATTTACATCTACATAAGCTAAACCTTTGGCATTAGCCACAGATTGTAGTTTTGAGTTGTAAGCTGCAACAGCAGTTCTGATGTTTGAAATTTCAGTGTCAGTTAAAATATATTTATCAGGAATAGGTTTAGTTGATCCCCAACCGGCACATTTTAAAGAATCTTGTGGAGTAGTTAATAATACACACTCAGTAGATTTTATTTTTCTCATTCCTCCAGGTGCAGCAGGATCTGCTATGATGAACGGGTTACTGCCTTCGCTGAATGAAATACCAAGTGGAGAATACGCCATTGATAATTGCGATGCCTGCGTAGCATCCAATGTCAATCCATTATATGGAACAGTTGTGCAATACGGAATGCTTGTTACATCCGGAATATTTCCTACAACGCCTTTTGCTCCGTTAGCAGTCATAGTATTTATAATAAGATCGATACTGGCATCAAAACCTACGCCTGGTCCTCCGGCAGAAGGAGTGATCACATCACCTGTACCACCACCTAATGCATATCCTAATACGTCATTGTTACCAATAAATACAGAGAAAAATGTTGGGCTTTGTGCTGCTGCTTTAGCTAACATAGATGCCGTGGCATATTCACTTGGTGCCAGCATACGTGTAAAGAAAGGATTGTAATTTCCGAAGCCATTTGCAGGATTCCCATAACCAGGATAAACAACGGTTGTTGCTTTTGCTCCCGGTACTCCCATATTATTAAATGGCCCCTGAGAAGCAATACTTGTGGTGAAGATACTGTAATCACCATTAGCAGCAGCAGGTACAGGCGATAAACCAGTTACACCTTTGCAGTCTGTTTTATAACCAAGTATTAATTTCGCATTTGCACTTGATCCAATTCCTACAGAACCTGCAGGAGTTAATGGTTGTACGAAGTCTCCTCCGCCGATTAATTTTAATTGTTCCGCTAATAAATTCGGATAAGATACCATTTGTCCGTCGTAGTATAAAGCACCATCGGCAAAGCCTGATGTGATGGAGTTTCCAATGGCTACATATTTACTGGCATCTACACTGCCCTTATCCGGTTCAGGCACATCTATTTTTGGTTTACAGCTGCTAACAAGCGCGCTAATAGTTATAGCGGCAAAAATTGATTTATATGTTATATTTTGCATAGTATTTTAGATTAAAAATTATAGAATAAAGAAAGACCCGGGATAAATACATTTGTTTTATACGTACCGCTTAGGTTTGTTTCAAGGTTAGTATCCGTTCTTTTTAATTGAGAAAAATAAAAAGAGGCATTTACACCAAATTTTTTCTTGATGGTATAACCAATCCCTGCTGTATATATTACACGGTTAGCATCCGGTGTTTCAGGTGTAACGTATCCGTTTTGTACCGGTGAAATACCGTAAGCGATACCTAAACGTGCCGCAAGACCTTCCGTTATTTTGTATTGACCGCCTAATCTGAATGCAAAGGTGTTTTTGTATTTACGTGCTGATTTAGTGTCGATTAACGAAGTTGTATTGTTCTCGTAATCAAAGGCTAGCGTATCATAAGCTTTCCATCCAACATAGTTAATATCTAAAGCAAAAGATAATTTTTGTGTTGGCATATAGGCTAAGCCTAGGGTTAACACCTGAGGTAAAGGTAGAGAAGCAGTGAATTTACCATTTGGGAAATTGCTTTCTAGTGAAGAGGGAACGCTGAATGTTGCGTCTCCGCTTTTTACTTTCATATTTACCTGAGAGCGGTATGTTAAACCTACTGAGAATTTATCGATCGGTTTGTAATAGATACCGGCGTTAAATCCAAAGCCGTTCGCTTTTCCATTTAATTCCGCATGGCCTACATTTCCATTATTATCCACAACAGGAATGTCTTTCTGTAAATTTACTTTACCATTTGAGTAAACAAATCCGGCTCCTAATCCAATTTTATCAGTGATCTTATAACTTACCGTAGGTTGAAAAAAGATAGCCTGCAACTGTAAGCGCGTTAATGCATAACGTCCTGCCCATCCGTCTTCCCATTGAACAGTACTTCCAAAAGGTGTGTAGATCGCTAATCCTAATTTTAATTTACTGCTGTCTTTTAATTCAAAAGCACCATAAGCAGCAAAAGGAGTGCTTACCGGAGATGTGGTGTGGTATGTTTCGTTAGTGTTTTTGTCTAAAAATATTCCTTTAGAAATAGTTGGGCTTACACCAACATTTACAGTGTTTCCAGATAAAAAAGAAACGCCTCCCGGGTTGTAAAATAAGGCAGCACCATCCTGTATAAGCGCTGTTCCTGCACCTCCCATACCTTGTTGGACCTGTCCCTGTAAGTTTACCTGATATCCTTGCGCACTCATTGCGAATGGTGCTGCAAAAATAAGTGTTGCCACTAGTTTGTGTAGATTTCTCATGTTTTGTTTGGTTTTGAAAATTGAACTTGTTCTCTCTTTAAAAATAATAATAGGTTAAATTAATTTTAATTGTAATATTACAAATAATATGCATGCATATTAAATTTTTACCTCATTATTTTAATTAACATTCTGTAGATAATCGGTAAAAATTGATTTAAATCATATTAGTTATGCTTGCATAATTAAAGGGATTGCAGCGAAAATCCTTTTTTATGATGGACGAATAAAAAAGATTGTAGCGTAAAGCCCAATCCGCCAGCTGGTGGACACGCCTAATAAAACCTACATTATTCTAATACATTACTTTCTTTTTTAAAACTTAGATTCCTGATATAGACTTCGTTTGTAGCGGTAACACATAATTCACCTTTTTTATCATAGATCTCAATAGGATATGCTTTAATAAATTTTCCTTCATTCCTAAGCGCATTTTCCATTTCGGAGATCATTTCCGGAGTGATGTTTAATGAATAGAATAAATCGGTGCGTCCGGGTTTTATGTAATTAATGGTTGCACTTTTTAGCCACACGGTTATCTTTAATCCTTTATGCTGCATGATTTGTCCAAATAACAGAGCGTAAAAGGGATCCGTTGCCGAGAAGAGAGTTCCTCCAAACGTAGATTTACCTAAATTACTGGTAATGAAGGAGCGGTTAATTTTAATATCGATGCCAGTAAACCCTTTATAAATTTTTTGTACCCAGATCCTTTGAAATAACATAGGAGGATACAATCTCATTAACCACTTTAAACTATTCTCTGAAATTTTCATAAAAGCAGATTATACTTTCATCTTTACTTTATTCCAGGATTTTATTTGCCAATTGATAAGTCCCGTGCAAATGTGATTTTTGTCTTCATCATATACTTCTACCGTAAATTCTTTAAAAATGGCGTCCTGGGTTTTTAACGGACCTAAGATCTCATTTTCAATTTGTTCCTTGGTGATCTTAAAGGTTACATATACCGCTGTCTTGGCCTGATAGTGGTAGGTCATGTGAATGGTCTTTAAAATGATCCGGTAGTCTTTAGCGGAAAAATGAAGTAATAAACTTAAGCCTGACACGTATTCGCAAAGTGTGGCTAATAAGCAGGCATGTATACCGCGGATATGATTTTGATTCGGCTTCGTGTTTTTTACACGCATGGTTAACTCATTATCGCCAATATGAATAACCTTAATAGCATGAGGCTTATTAAACGGCACTGTTTTTAACAATACCATATTTAACACCCACATATAAAATGATGACTGTTTGGCTTTCGCTACCAGCGAGTTGAGTTTGTCCATTATTTCTTTAATAAACTATCAACGTAATCAATATATTTTTGTTGCGCTTCTTCTTTACTCATACCTTTTTTAGCATTCCAGGCATTGTATTTAGCAGCAGCAACAAAATCAAACATGCCGGGCTTATCGATGTTGATATCGCCAATAGTGGCTTGTTTGTTTAATGAATACAATTCAAGCATGACGTCGTTGCCCGGTTTTTCAGTCAACTCCATCACGCGTTTTTTAGCGTCTTCTAATTTTTGTTCTAAATCTGTCATAGTTGTTTTATCTTTAATTGGTTCGGTTGTTTTTTGAGGAACTTCTTCCAGTACAAAATCTTTGCTTTTAGGAATATCTAAAAATTTAGCTGCCCATTCAGGAGGTAAAGAAGCGAGCTTCCGTTTTTCCATATCCACCCAGGCACCCTGCACATTTATTTGGGCAGCTTGCACGCCATCACCTCTGTATAATCCCTGGCTGAATGACCAACGACTTCCATCACGGCGACACTGCGTTAATTCGCAGGTTACTTTGATAGTATCACTGGGTCTTACTTCGCGCATGTAAATAAGTTCCTCTCTGAAAAGTATTGGCCCGATTTTTAATTTCTCCAAAAGGAGAGCATCGAAGCCTAAGCTTTCGAGAATCTGAAGTCTTGCCTGTGCAGCAAAGTCAGCATATGCAGAATGCCGAAGATGCATATTGGCATCTATTTGAGACCACATAACTTTACCTTCATAAAACACATTTTCCATGTTAGTTATGATTGGCTTTAAATTTTTTAACGGCTTCTATTAACTTTGGAACGATAGTAAAGGCATCGCCAATAACACCATAATCAGCAGATTTAAAGAATGGCGCTTCCTTGTCGGTATTAATAACCACAATCGTTTTACTGCCACTTACTCCTGCTAAATGCTGGATAGCCCCCGAAATACCAATGGCAATGTACAAATTAGGGCGAATCGCTAAACCTGTTTGACCAACATGCTCATGATGCGGACGCCAGTGCATATCAGCTACCGGACGAGAGCAGGCCGTTGTGGCTCCTAATTCTTTTGCCAGTTCTTCAATCATTCCCCAGTTTTCAGGACGTATTGATAGAGTAGATGGCTGTTGCTTTTCCCGAGAAAACATTTTTCTTTACTTCTAAAGAAGCACCATTAACAACCGGATAATCCACGGCACCGGCCACTAACCCGGCTTTTAATTTGGCTGATAATCTTGGAGCAACGGCTTTACCAACTAAATCAAAAGAAAAAATGATCACTTTTGCATTTTCTGTTTTAGCAGCTTGTTCTACAGCAGCAGTAAGCAAACTGTTATCCAATGAAGTTAATTCTTCATTTTTAATAGAAAGAATTTTTTTTGCCCCTGCTTTACCAATTTCTTCTATTTGAGAGGCATCTGCATTAATGGCAATGGCAGTTACACTAGCCCCTGTTATTTCAGCTATTTTGGAAGCATAATTGACCGCTTCTAAGGATGCTTTTTTTACTTTTCCTTTATTGATTTCTGTATATACTAATATTGACATGGTATCTTAATTTTTAATGTATATGTATCCTTCATTGTCTATTGTCAGATGTCATTTGCCTTTTGTGTTCTTCAGTCATCAGACAATGGATAACTTACAGCATACAATGTTTTTAAATTACTTTTGCTTCCGTGTGTAACAATTGTACTAACTCATCCATGTTGTTTTCATCGATCATTTTGCAGGTTGTTCTTCCAGCAGATAGGGCAAATGATTTCACATTGGTAAAGTTGTTATTTTGTCCGGCAGCTACAATCGTTAATGGTTTTGTTCTTGCCGCCATAATCCCTTTCATGTTCGGAATACGTTGTTCTGCCATTCCTTTGGCGCATGAGATCACTAAAGGCAGTTGAGCTTCCACAATTTGTGTACCGCCATCAATATCCTGTTCTAAAGTAGCAGTAGTTCCTTCTACATCCAGTTTGGTTGCCAAAGAAACAAAAGGATAATCCAGAAATCCGGCGATCAAAGCACCTACTGAAGAACCATTATAATTAATAGTTTCTTTTCCTGCCATAATCAAATCATATCCATTTTCTTTGGCATAGTTAGAGACCTGTTCTGCAACAAAATAGGCATCACCTTCTCCATCGATACGCACACCATCATCGGCACCAAGAGCAAAACCTTTACGAATAGTTGGTTCACTGTCTGCAAGACCAACGTGTATAAGCGTTACTTTTTCGGCTTTACCGCTTTCTTTTAACTCCATGGCACGCACTAAGGCATACCACTCATCGTAGGGATTTAAAATAAATGTAATACCTGATTTATTAAACTCCGTATCATTGTTAGCGAATGATATCTTGGAGGTTGTGTCAGGTACATTACTGATAGGAACTAATATTTTCATAGTATTTTTTATCTTTTTTGATTAGAAACAATATTTATTTTCAGCGATCAATGCCTGTGCTACTGTTTGACGCGCTGCTTTTGCATTGAATGGTTCTTGTTTGGTATAACGTTTTAAACCAATTAACATCATACGTAATTCATCACCTTCAGCAAAGCTATTCAATGCTTCTTTTCCTTCAATCCATATTTTATCGCATGCAGAATTGATATATGAACGGGCAATAGCCAATTGTACTTCGCAAGAAGCCTCACCTTTCATGCTTACCATTTTCTCTACACGTAATAATGTAGATTCAGCTACATAAGTTTCGATAGCCATATTGGCAATATTCATGATAACTTCCTGTTCTTTGCTTAAAGACGTCATTAATTTTTGAACGGCTCCACCCGCAGTTAAAAGAATGGCTTTTTTGAAATTGGCAATCAGTTTTTTCTCGTATGCAAATAAAGTATCGTCTGGTTCACTGAATTCAGGAATACCAACCAATTCATTGGCTACTTTTTGTGCAGGCCCCATTAAATCCAATTCGCCTTTCATTGCACGTTTTAAGATCATGTCTACAATTAATAAACGGTTGATCTCGTTAGTTCCTTCAAAGATACGGTTGATACGTGAATCACGGTAAATGCGATCCATTGGAGCCTCAGCACTATAACCCATACCTCCATAAATCTGAACACCTTCATCGGCTACATAATCTAAGGTTTCAGAGCCATGTACTTTTAAAATTGCCGCTTCAACAGCAAATTGCTCAATGCCTTTTAATGTAGCTTTGGCTTTTTCCATGCCCCCCGCAATTAATTCATGGATAGCATCTTCCATATTTTGTGATGCTCTGTAAGTAGCACTTTCTGAAGCAAAAATACGAATTGCCTGTTCGGCTAATTTGTAACGAATGGCACCATATTTAGAGATTGGTCTTTCAAATTGGATACGTTCGTTAGCATACTTAATAGATTGTGTGGCGGCACGCTTGCTTCCTCCAATAGCAGCACCTGCTAATTTGATACGACCAATATTTAAGATATTAACGGCAATTTTAAAACCGTTTTCTCTTTCTGATAATAAATTTTCAACTGGCACTTTACATTCGTTGAAGAATACCTGACGTGTAGAACTTCCTTTGATACCCATTTTATGTTCTTCCGGATTTAAGGAAATACCGCCAAATTCTTTCTCAACGATGAAGGCAGATAGATTTTTGTCATCATCAATTTTAGCAAACACAGTAAAGATATCTGCGAAACCACCATTGGTGATCCACATTTTTTGTCCGTTTAAAATATAGTGTTTTCCATCGGCTGTTAATTTTGCTGTTGTTTTACCGCTGTTGGCATCCGAACCACTGCTTGGTTCAGTTAAGCAATAACAGGCTTTCCATTCACCGGATGCCAGTTTCGGAATGTATTTCTTTTTTTGTTCTTCGTTACCATAATACAAAATCGGTAAGGTTCCGATACCTGTGTGAGCTGAAAATGCTACAGCGGCCGAATAACCTGCACCAAGAGCCTCGGTAGTTAACATGGAGGTTACAAAATCTGCGCCCATACCACCTAATGCTTCAGGAACTGATACTCCTAACAAGCCTAATTCACCTGCTTTTTCCATTAATGAAGGCATTAAACCTACTTCCTGTGAATCAATACGATCCAGAATTGGTAATACTTCCTGATCGATAAAATCATCGCAGGTTTTTTTCATCATTAATTGTTCTTCATTCCATTGTTCAGGAATAAAAATATCCTGTGCGTTTGTTTCTTTAATTAAAAACTCTCCACCTTTTGTTTTTGTTGTTGACATACGTTTATATTTTTAAATAGTTAATTTATAGTAATTCAAATACCCCAGCCGCTCCGTGACCTGTACCAATACACATGGTTACGACACCGTATTTTTTGTTTTGGCGACGCAATTCACTAAACAATTGTACAGATAATTTAGCGCCACTGCATCCTAAAGGATGTCCTAATGAAATAGCACCACCATTCACGTTTACTTTATTTGGATCCAGTTCCAATGTTCTAACGACGGCTAATGATTGAGATGCGAAGGCTTCGTTTAATTCAAACAGATCGATATCGTTTATTTTTAATCCGGCTTGTTCTACTGCCTTTGGAATTGCCGCTACAGGACCAATTCCCATAATGCGTGGAGGAACTCCGGCTACAGCATGAGATACTAAACGCGCAATCGGTGTCAGATTATGTTCTTTCATAAAGCGCTCGCTTACCACCATCACGAAGGCAGCACCATCACTTGTTTGGGAAGAATTACCGGCAGTAACAGTCCCGCCGTTTGCAAATACCGGTTTTAATTTTGCCAAGGCTTCAATAGATGTATCGCCACGAGGCCCTTCATCTGTATCTACAATGTAATCTTTCGTTTTACGTTTCAAATTTTCGTCTAAAAATGTTTCAGTTACTTTAACCGGTACAATCTCATCCTTGAATTTTCCTGCCTTGATAGCAGCAATGGCTTTTTGGTGAGAGTTATAAGAGAACTCATCCTGATCAGCGCGGGAAACATTAAATTCTTTGGCTACTGCTTCAGCTGTTAACCCCATATTCCAGTACCAATCCGCATGCTCTTTAGCTACTTTAGGATTTGGAACAATCCGCCATCCGCCCATTGGGATAAGACTCATACTTTCTACACCACCTGCAATAATACAATCAGCATAACCCGCTGCAATTTTTGCTGATGCAATCGAAATGGTTTCTAACCCTGATGCACAATAACGGTTTACAGTCATACCTGATACTTTGTCTGTGTTTAATGCTAACAAAGAAATCAATCTTCCTACATTTAAACCTTGCTCAGCTTCAGGCATGGCATTACCAACCATGATATCATCAATACGTGTTTGATCTACTTGCGGCATTGTGCTAACCAAATGTTTAATAACATCGGCTGCCAAATCATCCGGGCGCGTGAAGCGGAAACCACCACGGGTGGCTTTGCCTACGGCACTTCTAAAACCTGCTACAATATATGCTTTCATTTTTTTTAGATTGTATTATGTATTCTGTAACATGTACTATACATAATGGATTTATATTATTTTAATGATTTAATTAGTTTATTTATCATATTTTGTATATATAAAAGCTTGTCTGTTTGTTGTTTTAAAATATCCTCAGAAATAAAATCTAATTTTTGACTAATAATAAGCTGTGATTCTAATTCGCATGCAGATCCTTGAGCTATACCTAAAAATTGTCTGAATTCTTTTGCATTATTCCTTCCAGCACCCTCTGCTATATTTGAAGAAATGGAGATAACACATCTGTTAATCTGACTTACTAATCCAAATTTTTCATCCGCTGGAAATAGTTTTGTTAGTTTATAGATTTCTACTGCTAAATTAATTGAGTCTTGCCATACTTTTAATTCTTTAAATTGATTCATTTCAAAATTGTTTTTCTTTCAAACAATGTACATTTTACAATATACTTCTTACATTTTTTAATTTCTTAAAACTTTTCCTCCGTTAATAATGCTGTGCAAACGTTCCATCGTTTTACGTTCTGTACAAAGCTGAACAAATGCTTCTCTTTCCAGATCCAGCAGATATTGCTCGGATACCATGGTAGGTTGAGATAAATCACCACCGGCAATCACAAAGCCTAATTTTTCTGAAATTTTCAAATCATGTTCGCTCATGTAATTCCCGCTGTACATAGAATTTGCACCAACATACACCAGACCTAATGCCTGATTACCAAGTACTTTAATATCTTTACGAGGAGTAGGTTTTGTATATCCTTCATTTGCCATCAATAAACATTCTGCTTTTGCTTCAGCTAATTGACGGGCACGCGACACCACTACTTTATCAATGCCTTTACGGAAGATTCCTAAATCAAAGGCTTCATAGGCAGAAGTAGATACTTTTGCCTGACCAATGGTTAAAAATTTATCACGGAATGTATTCAATTCAACATCTCCTTCTTTCAATGAATCGGATAAACGAACAGCGAATTCTTTTGTTCCGCCACCGCCGGGGATAACGCCTACGCCAAATTCTACTAATCCAATATAGGTTTCAGCATGTGCGATCACTTTATCTGCATGTAAGCATATTTCACAACCACCGCCTAATGTTAAGTTGTGGGGCGCTGCTACTACCGGAATAGAGGAGTAACGTAAACGCATGGTGGTGTTCTGAAACATTTTCACAGCCATGTTTAATTCATCCCATTCCTGTTCTGCCGCCATCATAAAGATCATTCCTACATTAGCTCCGGCTGAAAAGTTAGCACCTTCGTTGCTGATCACTAATCCTTTGTAATCTTTTTCTGCAAGATCAATGGCTTTGTTAATACCTGCTAATACTTCGCCACCAATAGTATTCATTTTTGTGTGGAACTCAGCATTTAAGATTCCATCACCTAAATCAGTAATGGTTACACCACTGTTTTTCCAAACTGTTTTTGTTCCACGAATATTTTCCAGTGAAATAAATTCTTCTGTTCCCGGAATGGCTTTGTACGATTTGGATGCGATATCATAGAACTGACGAGTCCCATTCTCTATTTTATAGAAAGAGGTATTGCCGGCTTTTAAAAATTCATATACCCATGCAGCAGGTTTGTTATTAGCAGCTTCCATAACCTTTACCGCATTTTCAACACCGATGGCGTCCCAATATTCAAACGGACCTAAATCCCATCCAAATCCTGCTTTCAACGCATCATCT
>JACQAK010000041.1 GCA_016194985.1 Bacteroidota bacterium | reverse complement strand
GCCAGCGCTGATTTCAATAACGACGGTAAGGCCGATTTCATTACAACGGATGTAGCCGAAAATTTTAATGTGTATCTGGGGAACGGAAATGGCAGCTTTACAGCTCCTATACCCAAAGCCGGATACAGCGGTATGACCTCTATAGCTGTAGCGGATTTTAATAATGATGGCAATGTGGATGTGATCACCACCGGCTACTGGTATATCTATATTTTTTTAGGAGACGGTACAGGTCATCTGAATTTTGGGTCCTCCTTCTCTGCAGGTCTCAATCCCGGATATTTAACCGTGGGGGATATTAATAACGATTCAAAAATAGATGTCGTTAGTACAACACAAACGGATAGTTTATGTATATTATTAGGCAACGGCTCTGTAAACTATACACTCAACGCAAAATATGATCTTGGAAGCGGTTCTTCAGCTAAAAGACTCGCCATTGGAAAATTTGACAATAACAGTAGTTACGATATTGCTGTTACACTTAGTTCGGGCGGACAGGTAGAAGTATTTAGTAATAACGGTGTGGGCACATTTACAGCACTCCCTGTAACCTATGCCGCATCAAACGGAGTAGGATCAATTGTAGCTGCTGATTTTAATAACGATGGAAAAACAGATATTGCAACAGATGGTGCGTATACGTCTGTTTTGATAAACACAGGCAGTGGTTTTGCCACGCATGTGGATTATCCGCGAGGTGGCTCCGAGTCCATCATTGCTCCCGATCTGAATAATGATGGCAAACCGGAAATAGTAACAGCCAGTTATTATAGTAACAATTGTATTATTTTATTAAACAATGGCTCCGGTATCTTTACCAATTATACCAAATATTCTACCATCAATAGTCCTACAGCTATTAAAAATGCCGACTTTAATAATGATGGTATTAATGATGTAGTGGTATGTAGCCCTTATGATACCAAATTATCTGTTTTAACCGGCAACAACGATGGAACCTTTAATCCTTCGTTGGATGTAGTGATGTCTTATAGTGTAAACGATATTGCCGTGGCCGATTTTAATATGGATGGAAAAATGGATATAGCAACAGCCGATAAAAGTAGTTTGCATTTTTCAATTTTCTTAGGCTATGGTACAGGTACATTCGCGTCTGCATCAACCTATACATTAGGTTCTTTTATTCCTACAGCTGTCAAGGCGGGTTTTATAAATAACGACACAAAACCCGATTTAGTAATAGGAGATAATAATGGCGGAATTATCACGCTGATGGGAAATGGCAATGGAACTTTCGGAGCACCGATTTATACATCAGCACTGTCAAGCAATTATGCCAATCAATTAAAATTAGCCGACATCAATAATGATGGAAAATTAGATATGGTTTCGGCAAGCTACAATAATAACACCGTAAATACATATTTAGGAAACGGTACGGGAACGTGGGCTGCAGGTATTTCCTACACTGTAAGCACAAACCCTTACGCCGTTGCTTTAGCTGATTTAAACAATGATGGAGCACTTGATATTGTGAGCGGTAATAACAATAATACAGGTGCCATTTCCGTATTGTTAAATTCGGGAAGTGGAACATTTGGTTCGGCAACCAATTATAACTTAGGAGCTTACTCCGGATTAACGGATGTGAAAATAGCCGATTTTAATGGCGATTCGAAACCGGATATAGCGGGTTGCAGTCAAAGTTTATATATTCTTTTAGGAACAGGAACCGGTACTTTTGGAAATTTGAATATCTTCCCCGTAGCAGGTATTAACAACTCTATGGTGACACTTGATGTGAATGTCGATTCACATATTGATATCGTATCGTCCGGTACAGGAAATAATAATATTGTGGTTTATTTGAATAATTCGTTACCGGTTGTTACAGCTCTTGCTTCTGCCAATCCAATATGTAACGGCTCATCGGTAAGCTTAACCGGAGCTGGTGTCAGCACCTATACATGGTCTTCCGGAATTAGCAACGGTGTGGCATTCAGCCCTAACGCTTCGGCCACCTATACCGTAACCGGAACCAACAGCACCGGCTGTAAAAATTCGGCAACAATTACTATTACGGTTAACCCGCTCCCTACTTTATCGGTAACATCATCTGCCGGCTTTGCCTGTTTTGGAAGCAGTGTGAGTGTAACTGCCAGCGGTGCTACTACTTATACATGGTCAAACAGTATCAGCAACGGCGTGGCATTTTATCCAAATAATACGGCTACCTATACTGTATTGGGTACCGATGCCAATGCCTGTGTTAATAGTAATACCATTGCTATTACAGTGGATAATCCTCAGTTGTACATCAATGCCAGCACCTATGCCGTATGTATAGGTAATCCTGTAACATTAAGTGCATATGGTACTCCAACATTCACCTGGAGCAATGGTATAAGCGACGGTGTTAGCTTCATTCCCGGCAGCACAAAAACATATTCTGTTATTGGGTTATCTGCAAATAGTTGCAGTACCATTGCTTCTGTATTGATAACGGTGAACCCCTTACCTAATGTTGTGGCACTTGCCAGTAATAGTGTTATATGTATGGGAAACAGTACAACGCTTTATGGAAGTGGTGCTATTTTCTATAACTGGTCATCAGGCGTTAGCAACAATGTGGCATTCTCGCCTACAGCTAGCGGTGTTTATACGCTTAGCGGAACAGATGGTCATAATTGTACAAACACCAGTTCTATTAGTATTGTTGTAAATCAGTTACCTGTGGTGAGTTTTACAACTCTAGGTTTTAGCAATCCTGTGTGTGATAACGCCGGTATGCAAACCATCACCGGAGGAGCTCCTGCAGGAGGTAATTACTCCGGTACAGGTGTGGTTTCTAATACCAATTTATTTTATCCGGCATTACCTGCTGGTAGTTACTCAATCAGCTACACTTATACCGATGGCAATAATTGTTCGAATACTGCTGTCAATACTATTAGTGTAACAGGTTGTACTGCCAGTGGTATTCAACTTTTACAGGATGAAAATATGTTGGCCTTATATCCAAGTCCTTCCAACGGCATCTTAACGATACGAATAGGGCAACAACAAGGTATACTGGAAATTGTAAATACGCTTGGTGAAACACTTTATAAAGAAACACTGGATCACTCTGAACAACAATTACACCTGGATGATTTACCAAACGGGATCTATTACTGCAAATTAAACAGCGATCATAAAACCTTCATTCAAAAGTTTGAAATCCTCAAATAAACAGATGTCATTTGTAATAAAAAAAGCCAATGCGATGCATTGGCTTTTTTGTTGACTTTTCTCACCTTCCTTAATTGCTAGCAAAGATCAGCAATCTGAGAGATCTCTAATGGCTTCAGCAGAATTATTTTCCGACCATTGGTTTCAATAAAACCGTCTTCCTTAAAATCATGTAGTAATCTCACCAATGTTTCTCTGGCTGTTCCAACAAATTTAGCCAGATCATCTCTCGACAGATCCAATTCAACAGGACTGTCTTTGTGATGCTCCTGCTTATATTTATCACGCAAAATGATCAGACTCAGAGCTAATCGTTCTCTAACCGTTCTTTGAGCAAAAACAGCAAGGCCATTCACCAAAACACCAAACTCATGACTCATGACTTTTAATAAGCGATGTGATAACACCGATGAAAGCTGTATGGCTTTTAAAAAATCATCCTTAGGAATAAATGCAACAACAGATTCTTCAATAGTAGCTGCTGTATCTGTATATTTTTCTTCGCTGATCAAGGCATGATAACCCAACACTTCTCCTCGCCTGCAAACATAAAAAATTTGCTCCCTGCCCTCTTTATCTGTTTTATACTTTTTGGCTTTCCCTTTGGTAATATAATAAATACCTGTAGGATAACTCCCTTCTCTGAATAAAATTTCTCCTTTCTTATACGTGTGCGTAATCATGTTCCTGCTTAAAAGGGCAAAATCACTTTCCGGAAGACCTTCTAAGATAGCGTCACTGTTATAATTAAATTTATCAAAAGGGAAATCAATAGTTGGCATGGAGGGCTTTACAATAATTAAACAACAAAGGTATTAATTTAAAATGTGACTTAAGTCACATTTTACAATCTGTTAAAATCACAATTTACCAATAATTAAAGTCAACGCAATTTTTGAATTGTCAAAATACATTTGCTTTACCTGCTGACAGATCTAAAGCAGTTGCAGAACATGATACGTATCAAAAACATTGTCAGCTTTATGTTTCCGGTTATTGTTGAACATTGCCATGGAAAAGTTACCGATTATCTGGAAGTTGTTCAATCCAATGGTCAATACGTTTTAAACAGCCAAAATGCCAATTACTCTTTTGGCGGGGTACATGTTATCTTCGATAAGCTATTCAAGAAAATTAATATCAACCAGTACACATTTAATAATGTACTGATATTAGGCATGGGTGCCGGTAATATCATTAAACTGCTTCAGGAGAAGTATCATGTTTACTGCCCCATAACAGCCGTTGAAAAAGATGAAGTAGTCATTGATCTGGCGAAAAAATATTTTGATATCGGAAAATATAAGTCACTCAACATCATTCACGCGGATGCGTTTGAGTACGCCTGCAGTACTACACATAAATATGATCTGATTATTTCGGATTTGTTTATAGAATGGGATGTGCCTGAAATATTTGCGTCAAACGACTACTTACTCAATTTAAAACGTATTTCGACGAGTAATGCCTGTATCATTTATAATAAAATGACAGAGCTTCCGGTTCATAAAAAAGAATTGCTCTCTCTATCAGATCATTTCGAAAAAGTATTTCCAGGTTCAGAAATTCATACCCTTTATGTTAATGAGTCGCAAAACAGTATTCTGTACCACAACACGCTTCCGGTTTCTCAGAAAAATCAGATAAAAGAACTCCGGTAAAGATTTAAGAATATCATGTTCAAATAGAGTTTTTAATTATATTTAAGAAAAAATTGCCATGAGAAAAATTGTATCATTACTATTTGTTTGCGCTTCTGTTTTGTCTTTTTCGCAAACCGTTAAATCCAAAGTATTAAAACTAAAATACACCACTCCGGAGGGTTGGACGGCCAGCGAATTTGGAGGTCTCAAAAACTGGGACGAAAGCGGTAATGCCATGTGTCGTTGTTCGGGTGTTGCCTTTAGTAAACCTCATAAAAATGGTAAATTTAACGTAGTGGTTTATGCCGTACCTTCCGGGGGATTGGATTCGGCCAAACGCGAATTTGTTGGATCGCTGCATTTTGTAAATGTTGAGAAAATAGAAAAAATGACCAACAAAGGCTTTTCGTTTGAAAGACGCCGATCCAATTTTTATGATGTTAAAACCAAAACAAAGTCATTCAATTGCATTCGTTACATTTCCAAACCAACCGAAGGACATTGTTACATCATTTACGTATGGCAGGAAAACATGGATCTTTTGAACTCCACATCCGAAAAAGAGTTAACCGAAATGGTCAATGGTATTGAACCGCTTTAATTTTTGGTAAACAAATACGGATCCATATCCACAAAATCATTGACTCTTAATTCAATGGTTTTATTGGCATCATCTACTTTAATTTCTTTCACTCCTAAAGCCGGATCGTTGTATTCAATCAGCAATGTGGTGGCACTGGTGTATTGCATTTTAGCTTTATACTGCGGGTGAAATTCAAAACTAACTTCCGCCGATTGATCTTTGGCAACAACGGTAATTTTACCATACACCTTATTGCTATAGGTACCTTCCAGTTTTTTATAGTCTTCTTTTTTTGCTTTAAAAGAAGCAGCAGCTTTCCGCCAACCTGCTATTTCGTTCATACTTTGTGTTTGGTTTTCACTAAATCCTGAATAGTATAAAGGGCTATAATCGAAATAGGATTGCTTGGTGATGTCTCTCACCAATACTTTTCCTAACGCTTCAAATAAGTATTGTGCATCGCTATTGGTTAAGATCACAAAGCCGGTATTTTCTTCGGGGATCAAAACGGTTTTACTTAAAAACCCATTGGCACCACCATCATGCTCTACTACTTTTTTCCCTCCCTCATCTTTCAGGAACCATCCCAATCCATAGGTTTCAAAATTATTTCCTTTTCCTGGTCCATCACCTACAATAGTGTTAGACATACGCGTTTTTTGGATAACCTTTGCCGGCACTACCTGTTTACCATTGTATTTACCATTAGCTAATTGCATCATGATCCATTTACTCATATCATTAACACTGGAAGACACAGACCCAGCCGGCCCTAATTTATCAACGTTGGCAGGAACCAATTCCGTTATTTTTCCATCTACATTGGTATAAGCATGAGAGGCATTAGGCGAAGCCATAAATTCTTTATACAAGGTTGATGTGTTTTTCATATCAAGTGGTGTGAAATAATGAAATTTCAAATAATCATCCCAGGTTGTATCCGTAACGGCCGGAATAATTTCGCCGGCAGTTAAAAAGCCCAGATTACAATAGCCATAGTGTTCCCGTAAACTATATTTTGGAATAATATTAACCATATTGGCTATAAGATCTTTACGGGGACGGTTACAATTCCAGTTTAAAAAATCACTCTGAAATGTACTAAAACCAATGCGATGCGATAAAACATCCGTAATGGTAATTTCTTCGGTACGCCACGCTTCGCTCATTTTAAAATAAGGCAAATAGGTCTTTACTTTATCACTTAATTTCAATTTTCCATAATGTTCCAGTAAAGCCAGAGAAGTTCCGGTAAATGCCTTGCTGCAGGAAGCTATCTGAAATACGGTATTTTCATCAACAGGTGTTTTACTACTCATATTCGCATAACCATAACCTTTCATAAATACCACCTTGCCGTCTTTCACAACGGCAATAGCCATACCCGGAAGATTCCAGCGGGCCATTTCCCTTTTTATATAGACATCCAGACTGTCTTTTATAAAATTTCCCTGCGCATAGCCGGATTGTATGATACATATCAAAATAATAACCTTTAAAAGCTGTTTCATGATTTAAGTTTTTGAAAATCAAATATAAACATAAAAGCTACAAAAGCGCTTATGAATGGGCTTTCTAAAATAAGCAGGTAATGAATAAGAGATTTAATTAAACTTGTATATTTGTATGATTATATCAAAAAAAAGAGATATAAATTAGCCATTAATTAACGAGCATTATGTCAAAATTTAAAATAGGTGTTCTTCGCGAAGAAAAATCACCACCCGATAAACGAGTTCCTTTAACCCCGCTGATTTGTACTGAATTGTTACGCACCTACCCTGATCTGGAAATTGTGATTCAACCCAGCAAGATCAGATGTTATAGTGATGAAGAATATCTTGGATTTGGATTAACCCTCCAGGAAGATCTGAGTGATTGTGATGTATTAATGGGTGTAAAAGAAGTACCTAAAGAGAATTTAATTCCGGGTAAAAAATATTTTTTCTTTTCTCATACCATCAAAAAGCAGCCTCATAACATTAAGTTGATGAAGACCCTGATTGAGAAAAAGATCCAGATGATTGATTACGAAACCCTAACGGATAAAAACCATAATCGTATCATTGGCTTTGGTCGTTATGCTGGTATTGTGGGTGCATACAACGGCATATTGGGTTACGGACGCAAATATGATTTATTCCGACTAATTCCTGCTAATCAATGCCGCGACAGAGCGGAAATGGAAGAGGAATTAAAACGTGTGAAATTACCCAATATCAAAATTGCGTTAACCGGAGGCGGTCGTGTAGCCAATGGTGCTATTGAAACCCTATCGGCCCTTAGGATCAGAAAAGTTACTCCTGAAGAATTTTTAATGGCTTCTTTCCGCGAACCTGTATATTGCCAGTTAAATCCAAGAGATTATGTAGAGCGCCCGGATGATCATAATTTTGACCTGAATGACTTCTTTAAGCACCCTGAACATTTTGTGTCTAAATTCTCTCCATTTACCAAAACTACTGATATTTTTATCTCTGCTCATTTCTGGGATCCTCGTTCTCCGAAAATGTTTACGGCCGATGATATGAAAGCCTCTGATTTTCACATGAGTGTAATTGCAGATATTACCTGTGATATTGACGGAAGTGTTCCTACAACAATTAGAGCCAGTACCATTGATAAGCCATTTTATGGTTACAATCCTAAAACAGATAAAGAAGACGTTCCTTTTAATAAAGAAACCATTTGCATTATGGCGGTAGATAATTTGCCTTGCGAATTACCGAGAGATGCCAGTGATGATTTTGGTAAAGATCTGATGGAGCGCGTGTTGCCGTTTTTATTTAAAGAAGATGTAGATAAGATCATTGAACGTGCCAGTATTTGCAAAGACGGAAAATTAATGCCAAACTTTGAGTATCTGAGCGACTACGCTTATTAACTGTTGGTTCGAGCGCAGTAGAAAATACTAAGGAATATCTTTAGAACGCTTTTCGACTGCGCTCGAAGTGACAAAAAATCCGAAAGAATATTAAAATTTATTTCTGAACAAAAACAAACACGTCTTCATTATCGCGCTTCATCTTGTACTTCTCTCTGGCAAAGGTCTCCAGACTTTCTTTATTATTTTGTAGTTCAAAGATTTCTTTTTTATTTTTTTCGATTTCAGCAATATAATACTCTTTCTCTGCATTTAGTTTATTGCATTTACTGATTAAATCGAACTGGGTAAAAACATCATTCTTATCAAAATATAATAGCCAGATAATTAATCCTACCACTACAAGGAAATACTTATTTTTTAATATTTTAAGAATGATCATCTAATAAAAACAGTAATTTTAGTATACCAAAGTTAAACCTATTTAAAAACATCACTCATGGTATTTAAAAATGTTATACATAGTGGATTGTTAGTTTTTTTAAGTATCGCGATTGCTCACTCTCAGGTTAAAACATCTGCCTTCAAATCGGCTCAGTTAAAATATGCCAAAGTAAAGGATGCTTATGATGCCAAATGGCCTGCTTTAAAGGACGACATGAAAACCAAAGGCATTAATGCCGAAAACTATGACATTTATCTGAGGGCTTTTAAATATGAGAAGAAAATGGAAGTTTGGCTAAAAAACTCCTCCGAAACAAGCTATACATTATTCAGAACCTATGATATTTGTGCCAGTAGCGGCGACTTAGGCCCTAAACGAAAAGAAGGCGATGGACAAGTTCCGGAAGGTTTTTATACGATCGATCTGTTTAATCCTACCAGTAACTATTACTTAAGTATGCGGGTGAGCTATCCCAACAGCAGTGATCTTATTCTGAAACAGGGAAAAAATGCCGGCGGTGCTATTATGGTGCATGGTAATTGTGTAACCATAGGCTGTATGCCAATGACCGATGATAAGATCAAAGAATTGTATGTACTATGCCTGGAAGCTAAAAACAGAAACCGTGTAGTTAAAATCGATATCTTTCCTATAAAGTTAAATGCATCTAACTTAAAATTGCTGGAAGCTAATTATCCCAAAGAGAAGATCAACTTTTGGAATTCCTTAAAACCCGCTTACGACTACTTTGAGAAAAATCATGCTACCCGTAAAGTGTTTACAGATGCCAAGGGTGCTTATTTTTTTAAAGAGTAATTATTTCTTAATATTTAGCAATACAGAAATAGTTTCTCTGTAATTAAATTTCGTTTTATTATCTATTTTGTAATAGTTCATAACCATTTTGTTTAGTTCATAAAATGCCTGTTCGAGCATTTGTTTCCTTCATACATTTGTTCTATAAAAATCAAAAACTATGAACATTATTTTAGCTTATTGGTGGGTTATTATACCTATTCTGCTTTTAGTATTTTACAAATTATTATTCCGTCTGTTCGGAATCATTATTATTCCGGAAGATAAGATCGGTTTGGTTACCAAAAAATTTGTGCTCTTTGGAGCCAATAAAGAATTACCTGCAGGCCGTATCATTGCTATTGACGGAGAAGCCGGTTTTCAGGCACAACCACTGGCTCCCGGAATTTATTTTTGGAAATGGATCTGGCAATACGAAATCACTCAACAATCATTTACGGTTATTCCTGAAGGAAAGATTGGCTTGGTTGTAGCCAAAGATGGTAAGGAATTAGAAACTGGACATATCCTCGCCAGAAAAGTAGAATGCGATTCGTTTCAAAACGCAGAAGCCTTTTTAAGAAACGGTGGCCGTAAAGGGCGCCAATCGGCTATTATTACTGCCGGTACCTACCGTATCAACACATTTTTATTTGATGTAATGACCTACGACATGACCCACATCAGCGAAAACATGGTAGGTATTGTTACCACTTTGGATGGTATGCCAATTGAAGAAGGAAACATTGCCGGTAAACAAGTATCAGGACATAATAATTTTCAGGATTGTGATGCTTTTTTAAGCGCAAGTGGTAACAAAGGGTTGCAGCCGGAAGTTATTTTGGCAGGTTCTTATTATTTGAATCCATGGTTCATTCAGGTGGAACAAATTAAAATGACCGAGATTCCGATTGGTTATGTTGGTGTGGTTATTTCTTATGTTGGCTCGGAAGGAAAAGATCTGAGCGGTGTTGAATTTAAACACGGCAACATTGTTAGTAAAGGTGAAAAAGGTGTTTGGGCAGAACCATTAGGACCCGGTAAATATCCTGTGAATACATTTATTATGCGTGTTGAATTGGTACCAACAACAAACCTGGTATTGAACTGGGCTAATGCAAGAAGCGAGTCGCATCAATTAGATAAAAATTTATCAACGATTACTGTAAGGTCAAAAGATGGGTTCCCGTTTAATTTGGATGTCTCTCAAATCATTCATATTCCTACAACCGAAGCACCAAAAGTAATTGCACGGTTTGGTAGCATGATGAATTTAGTGGGTCAGGTGTTGGAACCTACCATTGGTAATTACTTCCGTAACTCGGCACAGGACAGTGATGTGATTGCTTTCTTAAGCACCCGTAAAGAAAGACAGGATGCTGCCAAAGCGAAGATCAGTCAGGTACTGGACCAATATAACGTTAATGGCGTGGATACGTTGATTGGAGATATTGTTCCGCCTGAAAGCTTAATGAAAACATTAACCGACCGTAAAATTGCGGAAGAGCAAAACACCACCTTTGAAACTCAAAAACGTGCCGAGGTAACCCGCCAGGCTTTAGAAAAAGAAACAGCCGTTGCTGATATGCAAAAAGAAATTGTGAAAGCAGATCAGGGCGTATTGATCTCTGAACGTATTGCAGACGCGGCGGTAAAAAAAGCAACCGGTGAGGCTCAGGGAGTAAAGATCTCTTCGAATGCGGAAGCTGACCGGTTAAAAGTGATTGCCGCCGCCGATGCGGAGAAAACAAAATTACTGGCTAATGCTGAAGCCGAAAAAGTAAAAATGCTGGCAAATGCCGATGCCGAAAAAATTCAGGTAACCGGTAATGCCGAAGCTCAAAGTATCTTAGCCATCGGTAAATCAAATGCCGAGTCATACAGACTGGCGGTAGAAGCAATGGGTGGCGATAACTTCAGCCGATTAAAAGTAACCGAAGCTATTGGCAAAGACAAGATCAAGGTTATTCCGGATGTATTGATAGCTGGCGGTAATGGTGATGGCGCCAATGGTCCTATCAGTGGTTTATTAGGATTAAAATTATTGGAAGAAGTCTCAAAAAACATGGGGAAAACCACAGAAGAGAAACCTCATAATGATACGGATACTAAAAAATAATTGTGTATAACATTATCATTTAAAAAGAGATAGCAATATCTCTTTTTTTATTTTTGGTAAACGTTAGAGAAGCGAAGTGCAAGAATGAAACATCACATGAAATATATAATTCTAACAAATAAGTTAATTGCTTCTCGACTACGCTCGAACTGACAAAACTTTAAACCCAAATTAAGATCTAACATCACGCCAAGGTATGAGAGCGTTGTTGAGAACAACAGAAACACAAAAACAATGAGCCACAACATTATCATAGAAACCCCCCGCCTACTCCTTCGTGAAAAAGTAGTGGAAGATGCGCCTTTCTTTTTTGATTTGAATTCAGATCCCCTGGTAACAAAATATACCGGAGATCCTCCTTTTGAAAATGTACAGGAAGCTGAAAACATTGTAAGATATGTGATCAATCAATATCAAAAAAATGGCTACGGGCGTTGGGCTGTTATTGAAAAAGATACCGGAGAATTATTGGGATGGTGTGGATTGAAATATCATGATGATACTCAGGAGACAGACATTGGTTATCGTTTTATGCAAAAATACTGGGGCAAAGGTT
>JACQAK010000153.1 GCA_016194985.1 Bacteroidota bacterium | reverse complement strand
GGAGTAAAGGTTATACCTGTAAGAAGTTATATCGAAACAGGATTTGCCTTACCTCCGATCAGTGAGTTTGAAAAGGTGATTACCCCTAAAACAAAGGGAATCATGATTTGTAATCCCGGTAATCCCACGGGTTATTTATATTCAAAAGCTGAACTGGAAGCCTTACGCGACCTGGTAAAAAAATACGATCTTTATTTATTAAGCGACGAAGTATACCGTGAGTTTTGCTATGATGGCAAAGAGTATGTATCGGTAATGCATTTGGATGGTGTGGAAAATAACGTAATCCTTCTGGATTCTATTTCTAAACGGTATAGTGCCTGCGGAGCCCGAATTGGAGCAATGATTAGTAAGAACAAAGAAGTGATGGCAGCGGCTATGAAATTTGCTCAGGCCCGTTTGTCGCCCCCTAGTTATGGACAAATAGGAGCAGAGGCAGCATTAGATACACCTCAATCCTATTTTGATGGTGTGAAAACAGAATATATAGCCCGCAGAGATTATGTGATTGAAGAGATTAACAAAATAGACGGAGTGTTTTGCCCTAAACCAAGCGGTGCCTTTTATTGTATTGCCCGCTTGCCAATAGATAATTCGGATAAATTTTGCCAGTGGTTATTAGAAGAATTTAACTATAATGGGCAAACAGTGATGATGGCACCTGCATCGGGTTTTTACTCAACACCGGGAGCAGGAACCAATGAAGTGCGTTTGGCTTATGTTTTAAATAAAGAAGATCTTAAAAATGCAATTACCTGTCTGAAAGAAGCATTGAAGCTGTATCCGGGTAAAACCAATTAATATTGTTAAACCTTTTAAAAGCCCCTGTAATGTAAATTACAGGGGCTTTTTGTATATAATAAATGACATACTGGCTGCAAATGCATGTATTTGTCAGTATTTAAGGCATGGTATGTTTTTGGATTAAACGCTTACCATGAGAAAATTTCCTTTATCAGAATTATTATCCGTGGCTAAATACCCTTTACTGTTTTTGGCAGTATGCTGGGGGGTGTTTTTTGCAGATACATATTTTGATTTGGATCTATATCGTTTTGGTGTTAATCCAAGAACCATCAGTGGCCTGAAGGGAATCTTGTTTTCTCCTTTTATCCATGCCGATTTAAATCATATTTTAAATAATAGTATTCCCGTACTTATTTTAGGATCTATGATTTTTTACTTTTATAAACCAATTGCTTTTTCCTCTATATTCTGGATATATATCATTAGTGGTATTTGGTTATGGGTAGGAGGCAGAAACAGCGATGTGATCCCCAATTACCATTTTGGAGCCAGTACATTGATCTATGGATTTTCAACCTTTCTCTTTTTCAGTGGTGTTTTCCGAAAGCACAAACAATTAATGATGGTATCGGCATTCGTTGTATTTACGTATGGAAGTATTACCTGGGGTATATTTCCTATCGACAGAACGATTTCCTGGGAAGGTCATTTATTTGGTTCAATTTCCGGGATATTAGTTGCTTACAGCTACAGAAAAGAAGGCCCACAGCCGGTAAACTATGTATGGCCCGAAGAAGAGCCTGATCTGGAAGCTGAATATAACAGGCAGATTGAACTGGAAAAAATGATGGAAGAACAGGCTAATAAGTCTTCTTTAGACCCTTTTCATATTGTCTATCACTACAAGCCATCAGAGGAACCGGATACGCCGGAATCAAAAGAATAGCGAATAAAGTTGAACCAATCAGAAGACTCACATTCATTTCTATTTCTAATTTTTTTAACAATTTTTTTTGAGTATATTTGCCCGAATTTTAACACCGAAAATTCATTCTTATGGCATCAACACTTTTAGCAAACAAATTTGCTCCCGAAGGTTTAACGTATGATGATGTTTTATTAGTTCCGGCTTATTCAGAAGTATTACCTCGCGAGGTAAATATTTCAAGCTATTTTACTAAAAACATCAAAATAAATTCCCCGATTGTTTCAGCGGCCATGGATACTGTTACCGAGTATCAAATGGCTATTACTATTGCACAGGAAGGTGGAATAGGGGTTTTGCATAAAAATATGACCATTGCCGATCAGGCCATGCATGTGCGTAAAGTAAAGCGCAGCGAAAGCGGGATGATTGTAGATCCTTTAACCATCGTTCAAACGGCTACTATTAGTGATGCTTTGGCTATTATGGCCGAAAACAAGATTGGCGGCGTTCCGGTAGTAGATGCGAATAAAAAATTTGTAGGTATCGTTACCAATCGTGATTTACGTTTTGAGAAAAATTTAAAGCGTTTGGTGAAAGAAGTCATGACTCCAGCAAGCAAAGCGGTTACAGCTAAACAAGGCGTTACATTGAAGCAGGCAGAAGAAATATTACAGGATCATAAAATTGAAAAATTACCTATTTTGGATAAAAATAATTTCCTGATAGGCTTAATCACTTACAAAGATATTATCAAAATCAAAGTACGTCCCAATGCCGCAAAAGACGAAAGAGGAAGATTAAGAGTGGCAGCCGCAGTTGGCGTTACTGCCGATACCATGGATCGTGTTGATGCATTGGTTGAAGCCGGGGTAGATGCAATTATTATTGATACCGCTCACGGACACTCCAAAGGAGTGATTTTGAAATTAAAAGAAGTAAAAAAGAAATATAAGAATTTACAGGTGGTTGTAGGAAACATTGCTACAGGAGATGCCGCATTGGCTTTGCTCAAAGCAGGTGCAGATGGTGTTAAAGTAGGTATTGGTCCGGGATCTATTTGTACAACCCGTGTTATTGCCGGTGTTGGTGTACCTCAGTTAACTGCCATTATGGAAGTGGCAGCTGCCTTGAAAGGACGTTTGCCAATTATTGCCGACGGAGGAATCCGTTACACAGGAGATATTGTTAAAGCTATTGCAGCAGGCGCTCATACAGTAATGATGGGTGGGATGTTTGCAGGCGTTGAAGAGAGTCCCGGAGAAACCATCATTTTTGAAGGACGTCAGTTTAAGGCATATCGTGGAATGGGATCATTGGAAGCTATGCAAAAAGGCTCCAAGGATCGCTATTTTCAGGATGCAGAAGATGATATTAAAAAATTAGTGCCCGAAGGAATCAGTGGACGAGTGCCGTACAAAGGACATCTGGCCGATGTGATGTATCAATTGATAGGAGGCTTGAGAGCAGGAATGGGCTATTGTGGCGCAAAAGATATTAAAGCTTTACAAGGTGCTAAATTTACTCGTATTACAGCTGCAGGTGTTAAAGAAAGCCACCCTCATGACGTTGTCATTACAAGAGAAGCACCAAATTACACAAGATAGATATTAGAATTTAGGACTGAGATGTGAGATAAGCAGCTCAAAATTCTCATATCTCAATTCTCACTTCTTTTTATAAAGAAAAACAAAATATAATTAGTAAAAAATGATACTTCCAATAGTTGTTTACGGCGATCCGGTTTTAAGAAAGAAATGTGTAGACATTGACAAAGACTACCCAAATTTGGGCCAGTTAATTAAGGATATGTACGAAACCATGTATGAAGCCAATGGTGTTGGGTTAGCAGCTCCGCAAATCAATAAAGCTATTCGTTTATTTGTAGTGGATGCTTCACCTTTTGCCGAAGTGGATGAAGATGAAGAGCCTGAATTTACAGCAGAAGAAATGAAGCAAATGAATGGGTTCAAAAAAACATTTATTAATGCTCAGATAGTAGAAGAAACAGGAGAAGAATGGAAGTTTAATGAAGGCTGTTTAAGTATTCCTAAGATCAGAGAAGATGTATTTCGTAAACCAACATTAACCATCGAATACTACGATGAACAGTTTAAGAAACACAAAGAAACCTATGATGGTGTAATTGCCCGCGTTATACAGCATGAATACGATCATATAGAAGGTGTTTTATTTACCGATAAGATCAATCCGTTTAAACGCAAATTGATCAGTGGTAAATTAACCGATATATCTAAAGGCAAATTCAGAGCAGATTACAAAACCAGAGTATTTCAACCCAAACGATAATCATGTTATACAAAATCGGATTTTATACAATTAGCTTGTCTCTTTTAGTTTCTTGTGGGAATAATCCAACTTCCGAAAAAAAACAGGAGCCTGATATCAAAAAAGATACGGTGGTAGTTGCCGATAAATGTACCACCTTATTTAATGAAGCCAAGCGTATGGATGATATCTTGTTAAGAGCTACCGTTGTTAATAATGATGTTGCAGAGCAAGCTATTAATTCCTTTTATAAATATGCCTATAATTGCAAAACAGACACATTGGCACCTGTGTTTTTGATAAAAGCAGGACAAGTAGCACAATCGGTAAAAAAATACACACAGGCGCAGGCGTTTTTCAGAAAATGCATTGATGATTTTCCTAAGTTCAAAAGTAGAGGAGCTGCTATGTTTTTATTGGCACAGCTTTATGATGATAAAGCGATTTTAAATGATGAATCAGAAGCAGCAAAGCTATATCACCAGATTATAAGAGAATACCCTTCTAGTTCATATGCTAATGATGCGAAAGCCTGTATTCAGAATTTGGGAAAAACAGATGAGCAATTGATTCAGGAGTTTCTGAAGAAAAATAAATAACCTAATTACTAATAATAAAAAAGCCTATCTGAGAAACAGATAGGCTTTTTTGTGAATGTATTTATATTATGCTTCTGATGGAATGATATTAGGATCAACCATAATACGACCACAGTGTTCGCATACTAATATTTTTTTATTCATACGAATATCCAATTGCTTTTGTGGCGGGATTTTGTTGAAGCATCCACCGCAAGCATCACGCTCAACAGGAACAACAGCTAATCCATTACGTGTATTGGCACGAACTCTTCTGTAAGCATTTACTAAACGTTCTTCAATACCTTCCGTAGCTTTTTCAGAAGCTTTCATTAAATCTTTTTCTTCTTTCTCTGTTTCTGCAATGATCTCGTCTAATTCAGATTTTTTTAATTTTAAATCTTTTTTACGCTCAGAAAAATCATGTTGAGATTTTTCAACGATTTCAGATTTTGATTCAATAGCAAACTTGTATTCTTTTAAACGCTTTTCAGCTAATTGAATTTCCAGATTTTGAAACTCGATTTCTTTAGTAATCGCATCGTATTCACGATTGTTTCTTACTTTATTTTGTTGAGCCTCGTATTTTTTAATATTAGCTTTGTAATCTTTAATTGCCTGAGTTTTCTCAGCAACTTGTTCTTCTAATTCTTTTAACTCTTGTGATAAATTATTCACACGGGTTTCTAAACCGGCAACGCTATCTTCCAAATCCTGAACTTCAAGAGGTAACTCACCACGAACCGTACGGATACGATCGATTTTAGAATCGATAATTTGTAATTCATATAAAGCACGAAGTTTTCCTTCGATAGATGCATCAATTTTTTCTTTGATCTTAGCGCACATAGTTTAAAAATAATTAACTGGGTTAGTGTTTGTTTCCGTTAAATAGCTTGCAAAAGTAGGAAATTTATTTGATATAATCTCATAAAATATTTCGGGAGTAAACTGTTCCGTTTCATAATGTCCTATATCAGCAATCAAAATCTGATTTTCGGCGTCAAAAAACTCATGGTATTTAAAGTCTGAGCTTATGTAAATGTCTGATTTTGAATTTATTACATTTTTTAGTAAAAAGCTCCCGCTTCCTCCGCACAAGGCTACTTTTTTAATGGATTTGTTTAAAAAAGGCGTATGTTTTATGATTTTTAACTTAAAAACAGATTTTAAATGCTCCAAAAACTCTTTTTCGGGCATTGCCTGCTTCAATTCGCCCACCATACCCGAACCGATATGCTGGTAGGTGTTTTCTAACTGGTAAATATCATAAGCCACCTCCTCGTAAGGGTGATGTTGTAATAAAGCAGATATAATCTGAGATTGATGAACAGCTTCAAAAATCAACTCTAAACGGCTTTCTTTTTCCAGGCTAAGTTTTCCCTTTTCTCCAACAAAAGGATTCGATGATTCATTCCCCCTAAAACTACCGGTTCCTTCCAAAACAAAGCTGCAACTATCATAATTACCAATATTTCCGGCACCGGAATTGAACAACGCTTCCCTGACTTTTTCTAAATGGCTGGCAGGCACAAACGTGACTAATTTTTTTAATAAAGATTTTTTTGGAGAAAGGATTTGCTGATGGATCAATCCCAGTTTATCGGCAATCTTTTTATTGACCCCAAGTTTCACATTATCCAAATTGGTATGACAGGCGTAAATAGCAATATTGCTCTGAATAGCTTTAATAACGGTTCTTTCCACATAATTGGAACCATTTAATTTTTTTAATCCACCAAAAATAATAGGGTGATGAGCAATGATTAAATTACATTTTTTTCGAATAGCTTCTTCCACCACGGCTTCTGTGCAATCCAGGCACAGCAGGGCGCTGGTAATTTCCTGTTCCTTATGGCCGGTTAGCAGACCACAATTATCATACGATTCCTGATAGGCAAGAGGAGCAAAACGCTCTATTTCTGAAATGATTGTTTTTAAAAGCATAAATGATGATAGTAATGTCCTGTTTAAAGCATTAAATTTACACAAATTATAGTCGTACGTATTCGGATTCATCATTATTTATTGAAATGGAGTCTTTTGGAATTATAGCATTACTGGTGGTCGGAATCATTGGGTTCTTTCAATTAAACAAAGGCAAGGAAAATAAGGTGGATGTTAGCGAATTTTTACCTTCCTGGCGACGCATTCTCACGGAAAAAGTAGCCTTTTACAACAGTTTGAATGAAGGTGACAAAATTTTATTTGAGGCAGATATTCTTGACTTTTTTGGTTATGTTCGAATTACGGGAATTGACGTAGAAATTGATGATACCGATCGATTATTAGTGGCATCAAGTGCTATTATTCCCATTTTTGCATTTACTGATTGGAAGTATTATAACATTTCGGAAGTGTTATTATATCCCGGAAGTTTTAATGAAAAATTTGAAACAGCGGGAGAAGAACGCCGTATCTTAGGAATGGTGGGAGAAGGCGCTATGAATGGAACCATGATCTTATCAAAACCGGCATTATTACAAGGTTTTGATAATACTTCAGATAAAAATAATACTGCTATTCATGAGTTCGTTCATTTGATTGATAAAACAGATGGAGCTATTGACGGCATTCCTGAAAATTTATTGGGTAAAAAATATGTGTTGCCATGGGTTAATTTAATTGCTAAAGAAATTGAGCAGATCAATAAAGGAAAGTCAGACATTAATCCTTACGGAGCAACCAATCAGACAGAATTTTTTGCGGTGGCAAGTGAGTATTTTTTTGAACGCCCTGAGCTTTTAAAAAGTAAACATCCTGAGTTATATCAACTCATGGAAGAGGCATTTCAGCAAAATCTGGCATCCAGAAAACTAACACTTCAAAAAAACAGAATCGGAAGAAATGACCCTTGTCCATGTAACAAAGGAGCAAAGTTTAAAAATTGTTGTGGGGCAGTTCATTATTCATGATTTCAATTTTAAATGAAATTCGCGTGAAGGATTGTAGTGGAAATCCTTTTTATGAGGAACGAATAAAAAGATTGAAACGTAAAGCCTGACGGCGCTTGTTCTTTGCGCCGGCACGCCCTTAAAAAATTATTTCTGTACCTCTTTATATCTAGAGCAGGTTACTAAATGATCATTGATCATACCGGCAGCCTGCATATAGGCATAACAAATGGTAGAGCCTACAAACGTAAAGCCTCGTTTTTTTAAAGCTTTGCTCATGGCATCCGATTCGGGGCTTGTAGCACGAATATCGGAAGAGTGCTTCACTTTGGTAATAATCGTTTTATGATCGGTAAACTGCCATATATAAGCATCAAACGAACCAAACTCTTTTTGAATTTCAATAAAAGCCTTCGCATTTTTGATTGTGCCGGTAATTTTTAATTTATTACGAATGATGCCTTCATTTTGCATAAGTTCCAAAGCTTTGGCCTCATCAAACTTAGCCACTTTTTTTACATCAAAATTAGCAAAGGCTTTTTTGAAGTGTTTGCGTCGATGCAAAATCGTTTTCCAGCTTAATCCTGCCTGAAAACAATCCAGTACTAAAAATTCGAAATGTTTTTTATCATCATGCACCGGAGTTCCCCACTCCGTATCATGGTAATGAAGCATTTGCTCATCATTGGCAGGCCAGGTACATTGCATATAATTGTGTTTAAAGTTTCTGGTTATAAAGTTTCAGGTCTGGTTAAAAAGTAAATATAAAACCTTAAACATGGAACTCGAAACTTTTATAACTTTACACTAAAATTAAACATATTATGGGAATTGAAGAAAAAATTAATGCAGATGTAAAAGCATCTATGTTAGCAAAAGATGCTAAACGTTTAGAGGCTGTTAGAGCTCTGAAATCAGTGATACTATTATTGAAAACATCTCCTGAAGGCTTGACGGAAGAAAATGCCATGAAGGCCATTCAGAAGGAATATAAAAAACGTAAGGAAACGGCTGATATCTACACTCAGCAAAACAGAGCAGATTTAGCGGCTGATGAACTTGCTCAGGCCTTAATTATGGAAGAATATTTGCCTAAACAATTAAGCGAAGATGAAATTAAAACAATCGTTAAAAATGCGATTGCCGAAACAGGAGCTTCATCAGCAGCAGACATGGGGAAAGTCATGGGAGCTGCTAATAAAGTTGTGGCCGGAAGAGCAGATGGAAAGCTGGTATCTCAGATAGTGAAGGAACTGTTAGGTTAAACACATGGTGATTTGTTTCACAAATGAACCATCAACTATAAAGTTGATGGTTTTTTTATGCTCTTGTGCGTGATGTGCTGACAATAATCATCTGTTTAAATTGACGTTTGTCATAGTGAAGCGAAAGTGGTTGCCATACTTTTATCACAAAAAACTAACTATGCACAACGAACATTCCGACGCTCATTTTCAATTAAGAATTGATAATGGCGAGCACATTGAGCCAAAAGATTATATGCCGGAAGGCTATCGTAAACATTTAATCAGACAAATCTCTCAGCATGCCCATTCAGAAGTTATAGGAATGCAGCCCGAGGGAAACTGGATTACTAGAGCACCCAGTTTACGGTCCAAACAAATTTTGTTGGCTAAAATTCAGGATGAAGGCGGTCATGGACTATACTTATACAGTGCTGCAGAAACATTGGGAGTGTCCAGATCAGAACTGATAGAACAGTTACAGTCAGGTAAGGCTAAATATTCCAGCATATTTAATTATCCTGCATTAAATTGGGCGGATATAGGAGCGATAGGATGGTTGGTAGATGGAGCAGCCATTGTTAATCAGGTGTCATTACAGCGCACATCGTATGGTCCTTATAGTCGTGGAATGGTAAGGATTTGCAAAGAGGAAAGTTTTCATCAGCGTCAGGGTTACGAGATCATGGCCAAGATGATGAAAGGAACCAAAGAGCAGCAGGATATGGCGCAGGATGCCATGAATCGTTGGTGGTGGCCGGCTTTAATGATGTTTGGTCCTCATGATACCGATTCTCCGCATAGCAGTGATGCCGTGAAATGGAAGATCAAGCGCGAAACAAATGATGAACTGCGCCAGAAATTTATTGATAAAACCATTCCTCAGGCAGAGCTGATAGGGCTTAAGGTTCCTGATAATAATATCCAACTCGATGAAAAAACAGGACATTATACAATCAGTGAAATTAACTGGGATGAATTTTACAGAGTGATTTCAGGACATGGCCCATGCAACAAACAACGGTTGGATCATCATATAAAGTATCATGAAGAGGGTGCATGGGTAAGGGAAGCAGCAGAAGCTTACAAACAGAAACATCTTAAAAAAGAATTAGAAACAGCTTAAAAAAAGATTATGGCAACAGATACACAATTAGACTTATGGGAAGTATTTATTCAAAGTAAATCAGGACTTCCATATATTCATGCAGGAAGCATTCATGCGTCCGATGTGAAAATGGCTATGCAAAACGCCAGAGATATTTATACCCGCAGAGGAGAAGGAACAAGTATTTGGGTAGTGCCTTCAAAGCATATTTCAGCATCTAATCCGGATGATAATGATATGTTGTTTGATCCATCCAATGATAAAGTGTATCGTCACCCAACGTTTTATGTAATGCCGGAAGGCGCTAAAAATATTTAATAGTATGACAACGAAAGAAGCAACTTATACCTATGCACTTCGCCTTGGCGATGATGCTTTAATACTTGGACATCGTTTATCCGAGTTATGTAGCAGAGGACCAATTTTGGAAGAAGATCTGGCATTAACCAATATCTCCCTGGACATGATAGGACGTGCTCAGGCTTTGTTAAAATATGCCGCAGATACTGAAAACAATGGAAATACAGAAGATGATATCGCTTATCGTCGTGCAGAAAATCACTATTATAATCATTTATTGGTAGAACAACCCAACGGTGATTTTGCACATACCATTGCCCGTCAGTTATTGATTTCTGTATTCGAATATTTATTTTACACAGAGCTGGAAAAAAGTAGGGACGAAAATTTATCGGCTATTGCCAAAAAAGTAACCAAGGAAGTGAAATACCACATGCAACATGCAATTGATTGGACAATTCGTTTGGGAGACGGAACAAATGAAAGTCATAAACGAATGCAAACCGCTATTAATGATATGTGGATGTATAGTGGAGAACTATTTGAAATGGATGAAGTGGATCAGTATTTGTTTCGCGAAGGAGTTGCTGTTGATTTAATTCCTTTAAAGGCACACTGGCAAAACAGAATTCAAACAGTCTTAACGAAAGCTACACTTGTTACTCCCGAAGATGGGTATATGCAAACAGGCAGCAAAAAAGGAGTACACTCTGAAAATCTCGGACACATCTTATCTGAAATGCAATATTTACAAAGATCTTATCCAGACGCTAAATGGTAGACACAGAATTATATCCGGATCAAGTATATGATTTGATTTCGGTAATTCCGGATCCTGAAATTCCGGTGATTACAATTAAAGATTTAGGCATTTTAAGGGCTGTTAGAATTGAGGATGAAGAATATATAGTTACAATTACACCAACGTATACGGCTTGTCCTGCCATGGGAATGATAGAAGATCAGATCAAAGAAATTTTATCGGAACGTGGAATTAAAAAAGTAAAAGTGGAATTAACTTATTCTCCTGCCTGGACAACGGACTGGTTGAGCTACGAAGCAAAAATAAAATTAAAACAGTATGGTATAGCGCCTCCTAATCATTCATCCTGTTCCCATATGTTTGATGCTTCCGAAAAAGTCATCTGTCCTCGATGTAATTCAAAACAAACCGAATTGATCAGCAGGTTTGGTTCTACAGCATGTAAGGCATTATACAAATGTAATAGCTGTAAAGAAACATTTGATCTTTTTAAATGTCATTAATTGATATAAATGTTTGATTTATGTAACATTTGTTCCTTTATGTTTGAAGATTCATTACTAATTTTGCGGTATAATGAATAACGGATCTGTATAAAGGTTAATACTTACTAAAATGCTTATCTACAATATACTTTATTCGATGATCATGAATAAATGTTCAAGATGTCATCAAGGGGATGTGTTTGTTTCTAAAAATCCCTATAATTTATCTATGATATTTAAACTGCATAAAACATGTAGTCATTGCCATTTGGAATATGAAAGGGAACCTAGTTTTTTTTATGGAGCAATGTATGTTTCTTATGCTATATCCTCAGGATGGTTTATCATATGGTACGCTCTGCAAAGCTTTTATTTAAATTGGGATACTTTTAATTTTGCATTATTTGTAATGGTGTTTATCATTCTGGTATCACCATTAACACTCAGATGGTCGAGATTGATTTGGCTGAATTTTTTCTACGGTTATAAAAAAGAATACGAGCAACAGAAAAATCATCTGTCTCCTCAAGATCATTCAAAATCTGCCTGAAAGATTTTAATTTTTAGCCTCTGGTAATTTTAAATTTTCCGGGAATAAAAAAAACGCGATTCTCTCTGCAAAATTGATATAAATCATAAACCTTAAATGAGTTTTATCATTTAAAAACTCTTTTCATTTTACATCCTTTGTAAAAAAAAAAGAGTATGTCTATATATCAAAAACAGGGTAAAATCCCACATAAACGTCACATTGTGTTTCGTAAACCCAATGGAGATTTGTATCATGAAGAATTATTTGGTACTGAAGGATTTTCGAGTACCTCTTCATTAGTGTATCATTTAAATCCTCCAACTATGGTGAAGGAAATTGGTAAAGCCCACTGGGCCAAACCGGAAGCCGCTGTAGAAGAAAGTCTCAAAGCCTTGAGTTTTATGGGCTACGATGTAGAGCCGGAAGATGATTACATGGAAAGTCGTAAAGTGTTTTTCTTTAACGACGATATGCAAATTGGCATCGCTTGTCCTTCTAAATCAATGGAAGATTATTTTTATAAGAATGCCGATTCTGATGAAATGTTATTTATTCACAAAGGAAGCGGACGATGTAAAACCATGTATGGCACGGTTGATTTCGAATATGGCGATTATGTGATTATACCCAGAGGCGTTGTTTATAAATTAGAATTCGATTCGAGTGATAATAAAATCTTATTCGTAGAATCTCACAGCCCTATTCGCACACCAAAACGTTATCGTAATGAATTTGGCCAATTATTGGAGCATTCGCCTTTCTGTGAACGCGATTTTAAATTGCCATATAACTTCGAAACACATGATAAGCATGGCGATTTTAAGATCATGATCAAAAAACGCGGAATGATCTATCCATACACTTACGAAACGCATCCTTTTGATTTGGTAGGATGGGACGGTTATGTATATCCTTATGCATTTTCAATTTTTAATTTCGAACCTATTACCGGTCGTATTCACATGCCACCTCCAATTCATCAGCAATTTGAAGGACGTAATTTTGTGATCTGTTCGTTTGTCCCTCGTTTATACGATTATCACCCGGATGCCATTCCTGCCCCTTATCATCACAGTAACATTGATGCAGAGGAGATTTTATATTATGTAGATGGTGATTTTATGAGCCGTAATAATATCAAAGCAGGCCAATTTACCTTACACCCTGCCGGTGTTCCTCACGGCCCGCATCCGGGAGCCATTGAACGCAGTATTGGTAAAAAAGAAACGAAGGAATTGGCTGTGATGATTGATCCGTTTAATCCCTTAAAAATTACTACAGATGCCATGAAATACGAAGTGAAAGATTATTATAAATCATGGATGAGTAAACCACAATTAGCATAAAAAAATCATATTAACTAACTATAAAAAACTAAAGATCATGTCAGTAGCAGATTTAACCAAAGTAAAAAACTACGATTATAGTGGAGAAAAAGTATTTGAAAAAGCTCAGGACTTTTTACCGATTAACGGAACCGATTATGTTGAATTATATGTAGGAAACGCAAAGCAAGCCGCACACTATTATAAAACGGCATTTGGTTTTCAGGAATTGGCTTACGCCGGATTAGAAACAGGTTCTCGCGATAGAGTATCCTATGTATTAGTTCAGGATAAAATTCGTTTAGTATTAACATCTCCATTCGATCCGGAAAGCGAAATTTCTCATCATATCCGTAAACATGGTGATGGCGTAAAAGTTATTGCACTATGGGTGGATGATGCCCGTAAATCTTATGAAGAAACAACCAAACGCGGAGCTAAATCATATTTGCAACCAACAGTGATAAAAGATGAACATGGCGAAATAGTAAAAGCAGGTATTCATACTTATGGAGAAACCATTCACATGTTTATTGAGCGTAAAAATTATCACGGTGTATTTATGCCCGGATATACAAAATTAGATACAGAATATAAACCAACAACAACAGGGTTGAAATACATTGATCACATGGTAGGAAATGTAGAGTTGGGTGCGATGAATAAATGGGCTAATTTTTATGCAGAGGTAATGGGCTTTGCAAACCTGGTAACATTTGATGATAAAGACATTTCTACAGAGTATACAGCCTTAATGAGTAAAGTAATGACTAATGGAAATGGTCGCATCAAATTTCCGATTAATGAGCCGGCTCATGGTAAAAAGAAATCGCAGGTAGAAGAGTATCTGGATTTTTATCAGGGCCCGGGATGCCAGCACATCGCTGTAGCTACTGATGATATCGTGTTTACTATTTCCGAAATGCGTAAGCGTGGTGTGGAATTTTTATATGTACCTGGAACCTATTACGATACAGTAAAAGATAGAGTAGGTATTATTGAAGAAGATATGGAAGTATTAAAGAAATGGGGTATCATGGTGGTTCCAGGCTTTATTCGAATCTATTGAAGCAGAACAGGCAAGAAGAGGAACTTTATAGATTGTTTGTCACATCGAGCGTAGTCGAGATGCGTTAATTGAATGTTTCAGTTAATTCTCAACTATGCTCGATTGACCTTATTAAGAAATTATATTGAAAATAGCATTTTATGAGCATAATCCCTCCCTTTAATTTCAAAAAATGGATCGACGAGAATCGTCATTTATTAAAACCACCCGTTGGAAATCAAGTGGTGTACAAGGACACCGAATTTATAGTGATGGTTGTTGGCGGACCCAATGCCCGCAAGGAATTTCACTATAACGAAGGTGAAGAGTTTTTCTATCAAATTGAAGGTGATATGCAATTGCCTATCAGAGAAAATGGAAAAACAAGAGTGATTGATATAAAAGAAGGCGATATCTTTTTGTTGCCTCCACGGGTAGAGCATTCTCCTCAACGTTTCCCCAATACTGTTGGTCTGGTGATCGAACGTCAAAGAACTGCACAGGAACTGGATGCCTGCACCTGGTATTGCGAAAACTGCGACACGGAATTATACCGTGCTAAATTTCATTTAGGCGACATCGTTGAACAGTTGCCAAAATTAATGCAATCGTATTACGATAGTTTAGATTTACGTACCTGTAAAAAATGTGGTCATGTGATGGAGCCTCCCAAATTAAAAGAAGCCTTAGTTAAATCATAATAATTAAAATAATGAAACAAGCAACAATCATAGGTGCAGGATTAGTAGGCTCTTTATGGGCAGTATATTTAGCTAAAGAAGGCTATAAAGTAAATGTATATGAACGTCGTCCTGATATGCGCAAAGCCAATATATCTGCAGGGAAGTCAATTAACTTAGCCACATCATATCGTGGCTGGAAAGCTTTGGATGCAGTTGGTATTGGCGATGAGATCAGAAAAATTGCTATTCCCATGTATGGCCGAACCATGCACCCATTAAAAGGGGATACCAATTATCAACCTTATGGTATTAATGATCAGGCTATTTATTCTGTTTCTCGTGGAGAAATTAATGCGAAGTTGATGGATTTATCGGAACAAAATCCTCATGTGAAAATTTTCTTTAACGAAGAATGTGTAAATGTGGATTTAGAAAAAGGTACCAGCTATTTCAAAAATACTCAAACAGGCGCTTTATCTGAAGTAACTGCGGATGTTGTGTTTGCAACGGATGGAGCCTTTTCAGCAGCGCGTTACAATGCGATGCAAAAATTAGATCGCTTTAGCTACAGCCAAAATTATATTGAAGACGGTTACCGCGAAATCTTATTACCGGCCAATGCAGATGGTAGTTACAAATTAGAAAAAAATACCTTACATATCTGGCCTCGTGGCCGCTTTATGTTAATTGCTCTGCCAAACTTTGACGGTTCATTTACTTGCACTTTATTTATGCCATTTGATGGACATGAACATTGCTTTAATAAATTGACCTCAAGAGATAAAGTAGAGAACTTCTTTAAAGAAGTATTTCCTGATTTTTTTGCAATGATGCCAAATGTAGCAGATGCCTGGGAAGATCATCCATTATCATCTTTAGCAATTATACGTTGTTATCCCTGGTATCATGGTAAAGTAATGTTGATGGGAGATGCCGCTCATGCCACCGTTCCATTCTTTGGTCAGGGTATGAATTGTGGTTTTGAAGATTGTACTGTGATGTGGGAATTAATGAAAAAATACAACGAAGACTGGAAAAAAATCGGCGAAGAGTATCAGGTATTACGTAAACCTAATGGTGATGCCGTTCAGGATTTATCAGTCAATAACTACCTGGTGATGAGAAATAAAGTGGCAGATCCTGAATTTTTATTATTGCAAAAAATAGAAAGAAGATTTAGTGAATTATATCCGGATAGCTATTTCCCTCTTTATACAATGGTGTCGTTTACTGATATTGAATATAAAACGGCTTTAGAGAAAGGTAATAGTCAGGAAAATACGATTAGAGAATTAATTAAAAAACATTCCATAAATTCGGATACTGAAATGCATAAAATTGATGAAATCATACATCAACACATGAAGCAAAATGTATTAATCTCATAAACTTAAAACGATGACTGACTCACAAAAAGAAATCATTTCCCGAATTGAAGATAAATACAACGCCATCGATCAGAACCCTGATGTGCATTTGGAAGGCTTGGTATGGGCTAATCCCATTACATATTGGGATTATATTCTACCGGATGCTTTGTTGTCTCTTCAGGTGCAACGCACTACGCAACCCGATGAGATGGTATTTATCATGTATCATCAAATTAATGAGTTGTTGTTTAAAATGATTTTGTGGGAAATTAATCAGGTGAGTCATAGCGCTGAAGTTTCTGCGCCATTTTTTACGGAGAAATTAACACGCATCAGCCGTTATTTTGACATGCTGGCATCTTCGTTTTCGATTATGGGTGATGGGATGGAAAAAGAGCAATACATGAAATTCAGAAATACGTTAACGCCAGCAAGTGGCTTTCAGAGTGCTCAATACCGTTTAATAGAATTTGCTTCTACCGAATTAATCAATTTAATTGATTATCGTTTCAGAGCAACTATTGATAGAAATACACCGTATGAGCATGCTTATGAGCATTTATACTGGCAGGCAGCCGGAAAAGATCATACAACCGGAAAAAAGAACACTTTAATCAGAAATTTCGAGAAGCGTTATAAAGCGGAGTTTTTAATTCAAATGGAAGCTTATAATACTACCAACTTATGGACAAAATTTAAGCAATTGCCGGAAGCAGTAAAAAGCAATGTAGATTTAATCAAAGCAATGCGTCATTACGATTATACCGTAAATGTAACCTGGGTAATGGCACATTATCATGCGGCCGGCAAATACCTGGGAAATGCAGAAGCAACCGGAGGAAGCGACTGGAGAAAATACATGCATCCAAAATACCAGCGTCGTATTTTCTTCCCTGAATTATGGAGTAAGGAAGAGCTGGAGAATTGGGGGAACAATGTGTAGCATTGCTTTCAACAAAACTGTAAAGCTCAGATAATGATCTGAGCTTTTTTATTCCCAATGACGAATAATGGATTTAAACTCTTCCTGTATGGCGTTTGTTTTGTCTCTAGCATACCATAAATGCAGATTTTTCACCAGCTCGTCATGATCAGCCTGCGGAAACTCTGCTTTGAAATAAGTAACCATGTTTTGTATCGCCTCTGGCCTTGGTCCCCAGGTGCCTATTATTTCGTTGGATGTTTTATTTATAAAAATAAGTTTAGGAATTGAGCGGGTTCCATTCGTTAAAAACGAATCCATCACACTTAAATTCTCATCTCTGAATATCAATTTTAACTCTATATTTGGATTACATTCCGCTATTTTCGAAATCACCGGAATGCTTTGTGCGCCGTCACCGCACCATGACTCTGTAATTAAGATCCACTCATATTTGGATTTTAAATTTTTGGTAAGAGCCACCAAATCTGCATGCAGTTCACATTGTTTATCAATCCGTTTGATACGCTGGGCGTTGATATTGGTAGCCGCAATTCGTTCCGCTGTGGGCTCTCCCGAGTTTTTACCTTCTTCCGCTAATTTAAATACAATGTGTTTGTATTCATCATAAGAATAATAGTTCTTAATATCTAAAGCACTTTTCGTTTCCATGTCTTTTTTTGATAAAGATCATATTTTATCATTTTTTCTTTTGTGATCTTTGTTCCATATCCGCTTTATTTTGATAAAATTATGATAAAGTTCAGGATAAGTACATAAAACAAATATAAATACATGAAACGCTCAATAGAATTAATGTCGCCGGCAGGCTCCTATGAATCCTTAATGGCCGCTATTAATGCAGGCTGTAACTCGGTGTATTTTGGAGTAGAGCAGTTGAATATGCGTGCCCGTTCCAGCAACAACTTTACACTCGAGGACTTAAAACGCATTGCCGAAATCGGTAAAGAAAACAACGTAAAAACATATTTAACACTCAATACCATTTTGTACGATCACGATATTACGTTAATGAAAAGTATCGTAAATGCAGCTAAAGAAAATGGCGTAACAGCTATCATTGCCTCCGATCATGCCGTGATGAACTATGCCAAAAAGATTGGAATGGAAATTCATATTTCTACACAGGCAAACGTATCAAATATCGATACAGTTGAATTTTATGCCAATTATGCAGATGTTGTTGTGTTGGCTCGTGAATTAAGTTTAATGCAGGTGGCTGATATCAGCAGAGAAATTAAACGACGTAATATTACCGGGCCATCCGGTAAATTGATAGAGCTGGAAATTTTTGCACATGGAGCATTATGCATGGCTGTTTCAGGTAAATGTTATTTGAGTCTGCATTCACATTACGCGTCTGCAAACCGAGGTGCCTGTATTCAAAATTGCCGCAGAAGTTATTTGGTAACAGATAAAGAAGATGGAATTGAATTTGAAGTGGATAATGAATTTATCATGTCAGCTAAAGATTTATGTACCATTGATTTTTTGGATAAAATATTAGATGCTGGCGTAAGTGTATTGAAGTTAGAAGGACGCGGTCGGTCAGTAGATTATGTACACACCGTTACCAAATGCTACAACGAAGCCATTGAGGCGTATCTGGAAGGCACTTATTCCAAAGAGAAGATTGAAAACTGGAAAACACAGTTGGCTACTGTATTTAATCGTGGGTTTTGGGACGGTTATTATTTAGGACGTAAAATGGGCGAATGGTGCGATGAGAACGGATCTAAATCCTCTAAGAAAAAAATATATCTGGCCAAAGGTTTGAAATACTTTGAGCAGGCAAAAGTAGGGGAGTTTCAATGCGAATCGCATAGCTTATCGGTAGGCGACGAAATTATGATTACAGGACCAACAACAGGATACATCGAATTAAAAATTGAAGAATTAAGAGTAGATGGAAAGCCCACGGATAAAGTAGTGAAAGGAAATATTTTTACCATTATCAGCACCGAAAAAATTCGTCCTTCCGATAAGTTGTACAAATTGGTTCCTGAAGTATCATGATTCGTATCATCCAACAACGTATCAAATGTATTGGTTGCAATGCCTGTGTGGAAGCAGCCAATTACCGCTGGCGCATTTCTACCAAAGATGGAAAATGCACTTTAGTGGGAGGTATTGAAAAGCGGGGATTCTATTCAGTGTTAGTGAACGATCATGAACTGGAAGATAATTTAAAAGCAGCTAAAAACTGCCCGGTAAATATTATTAAAATCCATAACGTATAGTTGTAAATACGTACTATTGGGTATTGTTTTCGTTTTTTATAGCTTGTAATTTTGCCAAAAAAACTATGATGAAAAATTTGATTGTTCTCTTTTCTGTTTTGGCTGCAGGAGTATGCATGTCTTGTAAAAAAGATTATGTCTGTGTGTGCACAAATTCAAATACTGGCACTGTCAGTTATGGCGATCATTTCAAAGCCAATGTCATTACCAAAAAAGCAGCCGAAGAGTCCTGCAAAGCCAATAATGATTTATCTGCGGGAGGGTTGAAAGACTGCCACCTAGAGTAAGTATTTCTTAATGAACAAACACCTCTTAATAGCCGCTTTGGCTTTATGCTTTATCTCCTGTGAGAAAGAATACGTATGCGTTTGCAGGAATATGGCAACGGGCGAGAAAACGTATGGAGATAAAGTAAAAACAACTCACCTTGGAAAAAAGGGGTTTGAAAAAAACTGCAAATCAAAATCCACCGAGTTCAAGGATTGCTATGTAGAGCAATAATGCTTTGAAAACAAAAAAGCCCTCTCTTTCGAAAGGGCTTTTTTTATTAGCTATCTTCTTTTTTCTTTTTAGCTTTAGGTTTAATGGTTCTCACTACAATCTCTTTCTTTTCAGCATCATAATCTATTTCGATCTGATCGCCTTCCGATAAATTGCTTTGAATGATTTCCTCAGCCATTGGATCCTCTAAATACTTTTGAATGGCACGTTTTAAAGGACGGGCACCATATTGAGAGTCGTATCCTTTTTCAACAATAAAGTCTTTAGCTCCATCAGTAATTTTGATAGTGTATCCTAAATTGTTTACACGTCCAAATAAGCTGTTTAATTCAATATCAATGATTTTATGAATATCTTTTTTATCTAAAGAATTAAACATGATCACATCATCAATACGATTTAAGAACTCAGGCGCAAAAGCTTTTTTCAATGCATTTTCTACAACACCTTTACTCATTTCTGCTTCGCTATCCTGACGTGTTTGCGTTCCAAAACCAACCCCTGTACCAAACTCTTTTAATTGACGGGCACCAATATTGGAAGTCATAATGATAATGGTATTCTTGAAGTCAATTTTACGGCCTAAACTATCCGTTAATTGACCATCATCCAATACCTGTAACAACATGTTAAATACATCCGGATGTGCTTTTTCGATCTCATCTAATAACACAACAGAGTAGGGACGACGACGTACTTTCTCTGTAAGTTGTCCGCCTTCTTCATAACCTACATATCCCGGAGGAGCACCTATTAAACGAGTCACGGCAAATTTCTCCATGTACTCACTCATATCAATTCTGATTAAAGCTTCATCATTATCAAATAAATGCTTCGCTAATATTTTGGCTAATTGGGTTTTACCAACACCTGTAGGACCTAAGAAAATAAATGAACCAATAGGTTTATTTGGATCTTTTAATCCTGCTCGGTTACGTTGAATAGCTTTTACCACTTTTTTCAAAGCATCATCCTGGCCAATCACTTTTCCTTGTAATTGTTCTACCATTTTCACCAATTTCTCACCTTCATTTTGAGAAATACGTTGAACAGGAACTCCACTCATCATTGATACAACCTCTGCAACGTTATCTTCTGTAACGGTCACACGGTTCATCTTGGTTTCTTCTTCCCATGCTTTTTTAGCAGCATCTAATTGAGCCTGTAATTGTTTTTCAGTATCACGTAATTTTGCAGCTTCCTCATATTTTTGAGAACGTACTACCTGATTTTTCAGTTCTTTAATGTCTTCCATTTTTTTCTCAAGTTCCAATACATTTTCAGGAACATTGATATTGGTAATGTGAACACGGGAACCTGCTTCATCTAAAGCATCAATAGCTTTATCTGGTAAATGTCGATCAGTTAAATAACGAGCCGTTAAGGTTACACAGGCTTTGATTGCTTCAGGCGTGTAGGTAACATTATGATGATCTTCGTATTTAGATTTAATGTTCGTTAAAATTTGTAATGATTCTTCCTGAGTTGCAGGTTCAATTATTACTTTTTGGAAACGACGCTCTAAAGCTCCATCTTTTTCAATATGTTGACGGAATTCATCTAATGTTGTAGCACCAATACATTGAATCTCACCACGAGCTAAAGCTGGTTTAAACATGTTACTGGCATCCATACTTCCGCTAGCACCACCTGCACCAATAATGGTATGAATTTCGTCAATGAATAAAATCACATCTGGATTTTTTTCTAACTCATTCATTACTGCTTTCATTTGCTCTTCAAATTGCCCACGGTATTTTGTACCAGCAACTAAAGAAGCTAAATCTAAAGTAACTACTCGTTTACCAAATAATACACGAGATACTTTACGTTGAACGATACGTAACGCTAAACCTTCTGCAACAGCCGATTTACCCACACCTGGTTCGCCAATTAAAATTGGGTTATTCTTTTTACGACGAGATAAAATTTGAGACACACGCTCAATTTCTTTTTCACGACCTACAACAGGATCTAATTTGCCATCCTCTGCCATTTTTGTCAAATCTCTGCCGAAATTGTCCAATACCGGAGTTTTTGACTTAGAGTCGCCCGGTTTTTTGGAAGCCCCGGCACCACCACCTGCACCAAATGATTCTTCACTTTCGTCATCATCACCTGCGGTAGAGTTTTCAATTTTATGAGGGTTTTCCATATAACCTTCCAGTTCCAGTTTTACCGCGTTATAATCCACGCCAAACTTGCCCAATGTTTTACTAACCACATTGTCGTTGTCTTTTAAAATACACATCAATAAATGTTCTGTGCCTATTTGAGGTGCTTTAAATACTTTTGCTTCCAGATAGGTTAGTTTTAATGTTTTTTCGGCTTGTTTTACCAATGGGATATTGGCAAGGTTATTCACCTTACGCATCGATACCGGTAAACTTTGCTCTATTTGCTTTCTGAAATCCTGAATATTTATTCCCAGATTCTTAAGCATTTTAATGCCAACTCCTTCGCCATCGCGAATCATGCCAAGCATTAAATGTTCGATTCCAATATAATCATGCCCTAGTCTTAGTGCTTCTTCTCGGCTAAACGTTATAACGTCTTTTACGCGCTGTGAAAATTTTGCTTCCATAAATTTTTAGTTCTTTGTTTGGTTCTAAACATAATTAATGCCACAATCAAAAGTAACCGATTATGTCAGTTTTATGTGTTTTACCCCACCTTTTTTTTAACATTAAAACTGTTGATAACTATACATCTAAAATACCTATTAAATACCTATTTTCAAAGCCTATTAAATATTTTTAAGATAGAAAATTGAGGTTATTTAGATGGCACAAACTAACTGACAAATTTTCTTGATTGAAGGAATGTTTAGTACTGAATTTATACGTGTGCACTGGTAATAAGTTACTGATTTGAATACGGGTTAAAACCCGTACATCGCCGTGTACTATACGGAATGCTGGATTTAGGAGTATTGCACAATCGCCCGTATAAAAAATCGGCGCGTATCGTTGGGGAAGTTTTGGGTAAATACCATCCGCATGGCGATTCTTCGGTATACGATACAATGGTTCGTATGGCTCAGGAATGGAGTTTACGATACATGTTGGTTGACGGACAAGGAAATTACGGTTCTATTGATGGGGATCCTCCTGCCGCAATGCGTTATACCGAAGCGCGTTTACGTAAGATTACGGAAGAGATGTTGAATGACATCGAAAAAGACACAGTGGATTTTCGTCCAAATTTTGACGACTCTTTAACAGAGCCTACCGTATTACCTTCCCGTATCCCGAATTTATTGATGAACGGAGCTTCCGGTATTGCTGTTGGTATGGCAACCAATATGGCTCCGCATAACTTAACAGAAGTAGTAAATGGTATTTTAGCTTACATCGACGACAATTCTATTGATATTGACGGATTGATGAAACATATTAAAGCTCCTGATTTTCCTACCGGAGGTACTATCTACGGCTATGAAGGCGTAAAAGAAGCCTTTCATACAGGTCGTGGCCGTGTTGTCATGCGCGCTAAAGCAAGTATAGAACCGGTAAATAACAGAGAACGTATTATCGTTACAGAAATCCCTTATCAGATTAATAAGGCGGAAATGATCAAACGCCAGTGGGAATTATGTAACGAGAAAAAAATTGAAGGGATTACCGAAATTCGTGATGAAAGTAACCGTGAAGGGATGCGTATTGTTTATGAATTAAGAAGTGATGCAATTTCAAATGTTGTATTAAATAATTTATACAAATACTCTGCGCTACAAACTTCATTCTCAATCAATAACGTTGTGTTAGTGAAAGGCCGTCCCGAGATGTTGAATCTAAAGGATATGATCTTCCACTTTGTAGAGCACCGTCATGATGTGATAGTTCGCCGTACCAAGTTTGATTTGATGCAGGCTGAAAAACGTGCCCACATCTTAGAAGGTTTATTAATTGCACAAAAAAATATTGAAGAGGTTATCAAGATTATTCGTGAAAGCGAAAGTCCGGATGCTGCCAAAGACGAATTGATTATTCGTTTCTCCTTATCTGAAATCCAGGCACGTGCTATTTTGGATATGCGTTTAAGAACATTAACCGGACTGGAGGTTGATAAATTAAATGCTGAATACGATGAGTTGATGAAGAGTATTGCCTATTTCAAAGAAATTTTAAGTAATGAGAAATTGCGTTATCAAATCATTCGCGAGGAATTAGTTGAGATCAAAGAAAAATACGGTGACGAACGTCGTACAGATATTGTGTATGCGGGCGATGATCTGAAAATAGAAGATATGATTGCTGATGAAGATGTGGTAATTACGATTTCTCATTTGGGATATATGAAGCGCACCAATTTGGCTGAATACCGTTCTCAAAACCGTGGAGGAAGAGGAAGTAAAGGAACTGCAACCCGTGATGAAGATTTTGTAGAACACATGTTCATTGCATCCACCCATAACTATATTTTATTATTTACCGAAAAAGGGCAATGCTATTGGATCAGAGCATATGAAGTTCCTGAAGGAAATAAACAAAGTAAAGGGCGTGCCATCCAAAATATCATTAGCATAGCTCCGGATGATAAAGTAAAAGCATTTATTAATATCAAAAATTTACAGGACGAAGAATACATTAATAATAACTACATTATATTATGTACAAAAGACGGTATTATTAAGAAGACTTCGGTAGAGGCTTATTCTCGTCCACGTGCAAACGGTATTAATGCTATTACAATCCGTGAGGGAGATGTGTTATTAGAAGCTGCATTAACCAATGGAAGCAATGAAATTATGATTGCTACTAAATTAGGTAAGGTATGCCGTTTCCCTGAAGAAAAAGTTCGTCCAATGGGTCGTAACGCCTCTGGTGTAATTGGAATTGATTTAAATGATGAAGAAGGAGGAAATAACGAAGTAGTAGGGATGATTTGTATTGATGACAAACAAGCTAACGTATTGGTTGTTTCGGAAAAAGGCTACGGAAAACGTTCGGATATTGAAGAATACCGTATTACTAACCGTGGTGGTAAAGGAGTTAAAACCATTAATATCACCGAAAAAACAGGAAATCTGGTAGGTATTAAATCTGTAACCGATGCGAACGACTTAATGATCATTACTAAAAATGGTATTGCTATTCGTATGAATGTATCCGATTTACGTGTGATGGGGCGTGCAACACAAGGTGTTCGTTTAATTAACATCCAGGATAATGATAGTATAGCTGCTGTTACAAAAGTAGACCATGAAGATGAAGCAGAAGTTTCGGCAGAAGGGGAAGTTATAAATCCTGAAACATCTGTTTCTGATGATGCAAAAACAGGCACGACTCCAACCGCTGATGAAAATACTACACCAACGGACGATATCAATTAACTGCGGGTAAATAATTAAATACATTACATATATATTTGGACAAATAATCTAACATGAACAAAAAAGCAATTATAACAGGTGCATTAAGCGTATTAGGCTTAACATCTATCATCGCTCAGCCTACTTTGGTAGAAAAAGTAGAGCAGACAGCTGGTAAAGTGGTTATTCCATACGAAAAATGGAAATTACCGAATGGTTTAACCGTTTTATTGAACGAAGATCATTCGGATCCCGTAGTTCACGTATTAGTAACCTATAAAGTAGGTTCTGATCGCGAAAGTCTTGGTAAATCAGGATTTGCTCACTTTTTTGAGCACATGATGTTTCAGGGATCAAAACACGTAGCTGACGAAGAGCATTTTAAAATTGTATCAACAGCCGGTGGTAACATGAACGGTAATACTACCGAAGACAGAACGGTGTATTTTGAAACAGTGCCATCCAATAACTTAGAAATGGCTTTGTGGTTAGAAGCTGATCGTATGGGATTCTTATTAGATTCGTTAACGACTAAAAAATTCGAAAACCAACGCGACGCGGTTAAAAACGAAAAATCCCAAAATGTAGAAAATCAACCTTATGCGATGGCATTTGTTGAAGAGATCAATAAAGCATTGTACCCTGCAGGTCACCCATACAGCTGGCCGGTAATTGGTTATGTAGATGATTTGAACAGAGCTACTTTAGAAGACGTTAAAAACTTCTTTTTACGTTGGTATGGTCCAAATAATGCTATCTTAACAATTTCAGGTGATTTTAGCTCTCCGGAAGCTTTAAAAATGATCGATAAGTATTTCGGAGGTATTAAGCCTTGTCCTGAGGTGAAAAAAATGAGAGTAGCACCTGTAACATTAGCTACAGATAAATATACCGCTTATAAAGATCGTACGTATTTTCCATTAAATTTAAGAGTATACCCTACAGTACCTCAGTATAACAGAGATGAGCCTGCATTGGATCTTTTAGGAATGATGATGGGGAATGGTAATAACTCTATTTTCTATAAAAACTTCGTAAAATCTAAACCGGAGATAGCTGTAGATGCAAGCGTTAATCATCGTTCTAAAGAATTAGGAGGTGAATTCTCTATTCAGATTTTTGCTTACCCACCTGAAGATTTTAATTTGGAAAAGCTTTTTACAGATATTGATAATAAAGTAAAAGCTACTATTGAAGAATTTGGAAACTCAGGAATTACTGATGAAGCTTTAGCCAGAGCAAAAGCAGAAATAGAATCAAGTGCATACGGAAGCTTATCTACTGTTGCCAGCAAAGCAGGTACGATCTCTGAATGGGAGCGTTTATTAGGAAAAACATACACATTATCGGATGAGATCGATCGTTATAATAAAGTAACCAAAGACGATATTACCCGTGTATTTAATAAATACATCAAAGGAGCCGGAGCAGCTGTTTTAAATACATATCCGATTATCAATCCTAAAGATTCGGTAAAAAGTGTGAACCCTTATGCAGGACAAAACTTTGAAACACCGGCAGAATATTCAGGATTATCTTATGCCCCGGCAGCTGATAAATTTGACAGAGCAGCAAGACCATCAGCAGGAGCGGCTAAACCGGTGACTATTCCCGATTATTTTTCTACCAAATTAGCTAATGGTATTACGATCATTGGTACAAAAAATACGGAATCACCAGAAGTGACCATTGTGTTGACCATGGACGGAGGTAGTTTGGTTTTACCGGCAGATCAATTGAAAAAACTAGGTGTTGCTGAGTTAACAGCTAATGTATTAAATGAAGGAACTAAAAACTACACAACTGAACAGATCAGTGCTGAATTAGAAAAACTAGGTAGCTCTATCAGTTTTGGAGCCAATAAATCAGCTACCACTATTCAAATCAGTACCTTGAAAAAGAATTTGGATGCTACTTTAAAATTGTTTGAAGAAAAATTATTAAATCCCGGCTTTAATGCCGAAGATTTTAAATTAGCTAAAAAACAATATAAAGAAAGTGTGAAAAATGATGAAACCAGCGCTAATGTGATGGCTAACAGAGCATTTAACTATGCCTTATATGGTAATACTGTTATGGGTCTGGATCCATCTATTAAAACAATCGAAAATGTTGAATTAGCGGATGTAAAAGATTACTACAATAAATACTACTCGCCGTCAGTTGCAAATGTTGTAGTAGTAGGTGATGTTGAAGAAAAAGACATCGTTGCTAAATTAGGTTTCTTAAATAAATTGGCGGCTAAAGAAGTTAAAATTCAACCAATTGTTGAACCTACAGCTCCTGCAGAACCTCAGTTCTTTATCTATAACAAATTTGGAGCACCATCATCTGTTATCCAAATGGGATATCCTTCATTAAAATTTGATGCAACCGGAGATTATTATAAAAACAGAATTGCTAACTTCGTTTTTGGTGGAGCATTCAATAGCCGCTTAAACTTAAATTTACGTGAAGATAAAGGTTATACATATGGTATCCGTTCCGGATTCCAGGGAGGTAAATACACAGGAACATTCCAGATATCTTCTTCTGTAAAACGTCCGGCTACAGCATTATCGTTAGCTGAGATCATCAAAGAATTCACTAATTATCAAAACAATGGCATCACAGATAAAGAACTAGAATTTACTAAAAACTCTTTATTAAACGAAGAAGCCCTTAAATATGAAGCTCCTTATCAAAAAGCATCATTCCTGGCATCGATCGTTCGATACAATTTAGATAAAGGATATACTGCTCAGCAGAACCAAATTCTGAAAAGTATGACTAAAGACGAAGTAAATGCTCAAATCAAAAAATACTTTGATGTTAATAAATTAACCACAGTAGTAGTAGGTGATAAAGCTATGATTGAGGCTCAGTTGGAAAAAGCAGCAAAAGATGCTAAAAACAAAGAAGTACTAAATAAAGTTAAATTGAAGAAAATTTCAGTTGATTAATTTATGCAAATGCACAATATTTGCGTCTGTATATTAATCATGCAAAAATAACTAACATAAAAAAACACTAGGAAAAAGCACCTAGTGTTTTTTTTTATATCTTAACCCAAAATTTAACAAATAGTAGTAGGCAATATCTTGTAAAAATAAAAGTTAGTTTACTATCAGACTTTAAAACAAAATATCAATCATATGAGAAAAATTATAACAGCTGCTTTTTTGTCGATCGCAGCAATAACGTTCAGTCAAAATAACCAGGTGCAAAATGCTTATAATTATTTGCGTAATAAAGAATATGATAAAGCAAAAACATCTGCAGATGCCGCATCAGTTCATGAAGCAACCATGAATAACCCCAAAACATGGTTATACAGAGGTAAAATTTATCAGGGTATTTATTTTGATACATCAAGAGTTGTAAGAGCTCTTGATCCAATGTCGGCCGAAAAAATGCTGGAAAGTTATATCAAATGCTTAAAGTTGGATAAAGACAATTACTACAGAGATGAAGAAGGTGTAAAAGGATTAATTGTTCAGGCTACCGCCGCAGTTAGTAATAAAGCCAATGCTTATAAAATAAATAAGGAATTTGATAAAGCCCTGTATTGTTATGATTTGCTGGAACAATCACTTCCTTTCGATTTCGATCAGGGGATGAAGCGTGCCAACATCACTAAGGAAAAATTGATGTACAACAAGTTTGATATGTATAAATATGCAGCTAACAAAGAGAAAACAAAAGAATATGCAGATAAATTAATCGAGATAAAATACAAAGAACCAAGAATCTATACAGATATGGTAAAACTATCTTTAATTGATAGAGATACTACAAAAGCACTGGAATATATTGGTAAAGGAAAATTGATGTTTGAAGATAATATGGAGCTTGTAAACAGCGAGATCAATATTTATCTGGCGCGTAACAAAACAGATGAATTAAAAACCAAATTGAACGATGCGATTAATTTAGCTCCGGATAATGAAGTATTACATGCCATTCTTGCTAACCTTTATCAAAAAACAAACGAAAAAGACAAAGCAGAAGCAGAGTACTTGAAAGCTCTGGAAATTAAACCGGACTATGAAATTGCTAATTATAACTTAGGTGTAATGTATTTTAACTCAGGAAACGAATGGAATGATAAATTAGGAGCTTTGCCTCCTAAAGAAACTGCCAAGGCTAAAGAATATGAGGCCAAAGCCAATGAGTATTTCAGAAAAGCAGTTACCAATTTCGAGAAATCCTATGAAGTATCCCCTGATAAAGCCACAAAACAACAATTACGTAAATTGTTTTTGAGACTTGGAGAAACAGAGAAGGCTGAAAAATATAAATAATTGTATCTATAAGTTCTTAAATAATCGCCCATGAAAATTTTACAAATTATAATTTTAGTGAGTATCCCATTCACTTTCTTTTCACAAAAAAATAAAGTGCAGGCAGCCTGGAGAGCTTTAAGTGACTACGAATCAACATTACCCGATAATGTAGATGTTTCGTATTTACAAAAAGCTAAAGAAAACATTGATTTAGCCACAAATAATGAAGAAACAAAAAATCAGGCTAAAACCTATGCATACAGATGCCGTATCTATATGAGTTTATTTTCAGAAAGCTTAAAAGCTGAAGAAAAAAAATTAACCGGTATTGCCGATAAAAATGAAAGAAAGCAAACCGCATACGGAAATGTAGCCACTGCAGATTTTGAAGAAGCCAGCAAATGTCTTGCTAAAATCAAAGAATTGGATCCTAAAAAATTTGAAAAAATAGCGAAGGGCGAAACCGATTCGGAAGAAGATGGTAAACTTTTTACATCCTTTAGCCAGATACAGGCTTATCAGGCCAATCTGGCATCCGGAAAATATAAAGTGAAAAAATATGAAGAAGCTGCTGATTTTTTTGAATCTCTGGCCATATCTAATATGCTCATGACAGGTAAAAAGGATACGTCTAATTTTTATAATGCCTGCGTATGTGCCCAAAAATCAAAGAATCAGGCCAAAACAATCGAATACAATCAAAAAATGATCGATCTGAACATCGCATC
>JACQAK010000165.1 GCA_016194985.1 Bacteroidota bacterium | reverse complement strand
TATTGAATATTCATTATTAAAAAATATGGATGTAAATATTGTTGTTACTGATGTTTTAGGAAAAGAAATTTATACTGAAAATGGCAAAGCACAAAGTGTTGGATTACATAAACAAGAAATAAATTTTGAATTAGAAACCGGAATTTACAATGTGAGTATAAAAGCTGCTGACGTACTAACCAATAAGAAAATAGTAATTACTAAATAAAACTAAAGGCTATGAAAAAACTATTATTCATATTATCAATAATTTCAACACTTTGTGAAGCGCAAATTACGGCAGGGGATAATCTGTTTAATGTTACACAAATACATACCATTAACATTAATTTTCCTCAATCTAATTACTGGACGTTGCTTGTAAACAATAAAGCATACGATGACGCAAATGACTCATCCTCCTATATACCTGCACAAGTAATAATTGATGGTATTACTACTCTTGATTCGGTTGGAATACAATTTAAGGGCAACTCATCTTACTATGGTTACCCCGGGAATAAAAAACCATTTACACTTTCATTTGATGAATATAAAAACAATCAAAAATATGATAGTTTAAGTTCTATTAATTTGAATAATTGTTACCAGGATCCAAGTTTTATAAGAGAAAAATTATTTCTTGATTTTTTAAATTCAAAAGGATTAAATGCACCTCGTTCCAATTTCGCTAAACTGTATATAAATGGAGTTTATTCAGGGTTTTATCAACTTGGAGAACGTATAAATAAAACATTTTGTAAAGACCGATTTGGTAATAAAGGCGGTAATTTATTTAAAGGAGATAAAGGGACTACCGCTTGCGCTGATTTAAAGTATCATGGCTCTATATCATCTTATACCAACTGCTATACATTAAAAACCAATACAACAGCAAATAATTGGAGTGATTTAATTAATTTAACCAAACAAATTAATACAACTACAACAACTCAATTTAAAGATTCAGTAGATAAAGCATTAGACGCTAACTCATTTATCGGTTCTTGGGCAGCTTGTAATATGTTTGTGGATTTTGATGCGTATGCTTTTCGTTTTGTACACAATTATTATATTTATCACAATACAGCTACTGACAAATTTGAATGGATTACTTGGGATGCAAGCACCGTTTTTGGGATGGATGTACCGGGTACAGTTGCATCTATTGAAAGTAAAAGTATTTTATATATTGAGCCAAGTGCAACCGACCGACCATTAGCTAATAGAATGCTTAATGATGTAGCTTACAAAAATCAATATATAACTTTTGTTTGCGATTTTCTAAACACATTTAACCCTTCTGTTTTAAATCCAAAAATTGATAGCCTTTATAACTTAATAAAAGCTGATGTGTATGCTGACCCTTTAAAAATGTTTAATAACACACAATTTGATAATAACATCAACTCAAATATTACAGTTGGTTCAACAACTTATCCGGGCTTAAAGTCTTTTATTCAAAATCGTAGTACAAATATTCAAAACGAACTGGTTACTCTTGGTTATAATTGCTCGGTTATATTAGGTATAAACGATTCCAAACAAAATAACATTGATTTAATGATTTACCCAAATCCAACAAAAGGTTCATTTTCGATTGAATATTCATTATTAAAAAATATGGATGTAAATATTGTTGTTACTGATGTTTTAGGAAAAGAAATTTATACGGAAAATAGCAAAGCACAAAGTGTTGGATTGCATAAACAAGAAATAAATTTTGAATTAGAAACCGGAATTTACAATGTGAGTATAAAAACTGCTGATGTACTAACCAATAAGAAAATAGTAATTTCTAAATAACACAAATTAAAGAAAATGAAACTTGTACTAAGAATATCAATTTTATTGCTTTTTGCATTTAATACAGCAAATGCACAACACGACCATTCAAGCCACGACCATAATGCTGGCTCAGAGCATAGCCATAAAACAGAACCACCGCATGGTGGAGAAATAAAAGACTTGGGCAAATATCATTTGGAGATTGTATTTGATGTGGCTGCATCAACTGAAAAAATGAGTGTCTATGTTCTAAAATCTAATCTAAAATCCATTGACAGTAAAAACTTTAAGGGCATTATAAGTTTAAAATATAAGAATGGTACGGAAGAAAATTATGAATTAATTAATAACAACTCTGATAAATTGTTTTGTGATATAAAAGATGTTGTTAATGGATTTAATGCAATCATAAAAATTTCAATTAAAGAAAAAGAATACAGTTGCACATACAATTATAAAGGAATGAAATAAATGAGCGATAATTTTTCACATATCATTAATCAATATAAAACCGATAAAGAATCGGTGTACAATACTTGGTTTATTAATAACGAAGAGCGCCTAAAGGCATTCCGATCTATCAGACGTGGTGTATTGCAGGTTGTTGAAGATATTAAAAATAAAACATTTCCTAACGATTTTAAAGGCTCATCACTTGAATTTGTATTATCCTGTATATCTGAGCAAAAGCAAGTGTTTGTGGGCGTAGCACATCCGTTTTATTGGAAACCTAAATTACGTATCCCTGATATATATGAAAATCAAGAAAATAAAAATTCGTTCGGTCAATTTTTAGAGAATTGTTTAAATGCTAAAACAGAAGAACAAATCATTAGAGAAATATTAAAACTGGATGAATTAAAAATTAAGGGACTTGGTCCGGCTGTGGCAAGTATATTATATTTTTTACATCCTACAATAATGCCACCATTTAACACCGCAATTATTAATGGATTTAACACCATTTATAAGGACAAGAAAAAGTTGGGTTCGTGGAGTGAATATCTAAAAATAAGGGAAGTATTAATTGAAACAAATACCAAATATAAAACAGATTTATCAAATGATTTAGGTGCAATAGCAGGGCTACTTTTTGAAGTGGGTTCACAAAAATTGGTATTAGGAGGAGATGAATATTTATCGCAGGAAGAGCGAAACAAATTAGAAAAGCTAATGGAAAAACGCCATAGCGAAGTAAAAGCTGAAAAAGAAGATGAAAACCTGCATACTGAAATGCAATATCATTTACTAAAAATTGGTAATGCTTTGGGCTATGATGTAATTGCAGCATCTAACGATAAATCAAAATCATATAACGGCAGCAATTTTTCATTTTTATGTTTGGCAAAGTTTCCTGAAATGCAAACCGATACAGATACCGCCTCTACTATTAAGTTAATAGATGTGCTATGGTATGAAAAAGGCACAAACAATGTAATAGCGGCTTTTGAAGTGGAGAAATCAACCAGTATTTATTCGGGTATTTTAAGGCTAACAGATTTATCATACTCTATTGCAGATGGAGATGAAATATTTTATTTGGTAGTACCTGATAAAAGAGAAAAAGATGTGTGTATGCAATTATGTCGTCCTGCAATTAAAGGAATAAAAACAAAAATTAAGTACATACTCTTTTCTGATTTACGCAAAGACTGTGATGCACTTTGCAAGTTTGGCGAAAATCATTTAGTAATGGAAAAAATAGCAAAAAATGTTTAACTTATCGATTGTTAATAAAAGCAAAAGTATCATAACAGTTATCATTAATTTAATTAGATTTGTTCTATGAAAAAAGTCACAATAATATTATTAACTATTTTTTACTTTGGTGTTGCATCAGGAGTAATGGTTAATCTACATTATTGTGGTGGTAAGCTCAAAGAATTTTCATTCTTTCATCCTGTAAATGAAGACGGTTGCTGTGGCACTAAAAAGAAAAGTAAAGGTTGCTGTAATGAAAAAACAACTTTTATTAAAGTAAAAGATAATCACAATTTGAGTGAAAATGTCAATCTAAATTTGAATTATTTTAAAATTGTAGCTGTCCTCACTTCAACACAATCGTTTACTATTCCGAGCGAAAGTATTTCTTATTTGAAATTACATTATCACTCTCCTCCTGTCTTATATGGCAATCCGTTGTACCTGAAGCATCAGGTATTAATAATCTGATTCATTTTTATTCAAGTCAGCTTTGCTATAATTTAATTATGGTGTTTGTTTGTACTTGAATTCTACTTTGGGGTGAATCCTGCCCCTCTATTTTTTATATTAGTCTAGCCTTTTTTCCTGTGTCTTAAAATAGTTTATAAAGGAAAAGCACTAAAAAAATCAATTACATATTTCTTATTGGATTTGTCTAAAGACCATAATATTCTATCGAGCCAAAATAGATCATTTAGTAATTAAAAATAATAACAAATTAATTAAATGAAACTTAAATTAATTATCCCGTTTTTCATAGTTCCCTTGCTTAGTTTGGCACAAAAACAGCTAACGGAAGATGAGGCATTGAGCCTTGCATTAAAAAATAGTGCGTGGATTAATGCTTCATCGTTAGCTGTAACACAAAGTAAACAAATGCAAAAAACAGCTTATAACATTAGCAATCCTGAGATTATGATGGAAAGTCCATCGGGAGAATTTCAAACGGTTGGAGTGTTACAATCGTTTAATTTTCCTACAGTTTATGCAAAACAACACCAGTTATTAAAACAACAGACGGTGTTATCGCAGGTGGGGAAAACAATTACAGAGAATGATATTAAGTATCAAATAAAATCATTGTATTTATCCTCTCAATATTTTGAACTTATTTATAGTTACTATAAAATTCAAGATAGTATTTACAATCAGATACAAAAGTCGGCTCAACGTCAATATGATGCAGGGCAAATAGATTATTTAGAAAAAACCTTTACTGATGCACAGTATGGAGAAATTCATAACCAGTTTATACAAGCACAAACAGATTTGCAAGTTTCGCAATCACAACTACAAACTTACACAAAGCTTAAAGAACCAATATCAACAACAAGTTTACAAAAAACACAATCGACCACTAATGTATTACTGATTCAAAATGATACATCCGTCATTCAAAATAATCCCTCCTTACTCTATGCTAAACAGCAACAAATTATTAGTAAAAAAAGCCTTTCATTAGAACGTAATAAGTTTTTACCCGGCTTCACATTAGGATATTTGAATCAAGGAGCTAAGAATACGCCCAGAGATTTGAGAATTAGAGCCGGCATAAACATTCCGCTTTGGTTTTGGCAATATACAGGAAGCATAAATGCCGCTAAAACTGGTTTTAAGGTGGCGGAACAGAAAGCCATAGCCCAACAGCAGGCAATATCTATTGAAATGCAAAAAGCTCAAGGCGACTATCTAAAATATTACCAATCCTTAACCTATTACGAAACAATAGGATTAAAACAAACAGATGACATTATCACAACTTCAAAACGCTTTTTTGAAGGGGGGCATACAGTTGATTATATAAGCTTTTTAAGAACAATAAACGATGCCTATTCAATAAAATTAAAATATGCAGAAAGTTTAAAAAATTACAATCAATCAGTTATCAATATTAATTATTTAACAGGAAGTTTATGAAAAATATAACTAAATTCTTACTCTCTTTAAGCCTGCTATTCAGCAGTACATTGGTAGTGGCTCATGGTGGCGAAGACCACGGTGATTCTAAACCAAAAGTGAGTGCAACTCCAAAAAATTATTTTACGACAACCGCTTTATCGGATGTATATGAATTGCTTATAAAATATGAACCAATAAAGCCAAATGAAGACACACATTTTAAGTTGTTTGTAAGTGATTTTGAAAGCAATAAACCAGTTGATAATGCAACTATTACTATTACATCTCCTGAAAATGACAAGTTAAAATTTGAAGTTAAACAAATTGATAATGGTATTTATGAAATACATGGGAACTTTCCCGATAAAAAAAATTACTCATTAACCGTAAACATAAACTCTTCGTTAGGTCCCGATTTAATTTCAATAACAGATATAGAAGTAGGAAAAGAGCTGCCAGTAACAGAAGCAGACCTTACTGCAAAAGAATCCTTTTTTGACAAAGGCTGGGTATTAGTAAGTATAGGTTTTTTAGGAGCATTACTTTTAATGTTCATTTTCACAAAACTAAAAAACAAACAAGTCAATGCTACATTCTTAATACTGTTAGTATTGTTTGGAACAACGCCATTACCAACCCAACAACTGCAAGCACATGGAGGAGAAGACCACGGAGGCGGAAGCAAATCAGGAGGAAATAATACTTCTAATTCACTTGAGGTCTTAAAAGAAACTCAATTTTTGTTTAATATATATACACAGCAAATAGAAATTGGGGATTTTACAGAAACTACAAAACTATTTGGTACAATTATACCTTCATCAAGCGGTCAAGCTATTGTTACCGCCCCACAAAATGGCAAAATCGTATCATTAAGTGTTAATGTTGGACAACAAGTTAAACAAGGTCAACAATTAGCGGTTATTGAACAAAATATTGATGCCGCTTCGCAAGTAAATTTATTAGCAGAGAAAAATAATGTAGATGCTGAATACGAAGCAGCTAAAAAAGAATACGAGCGTCTAAAAACAATTCAAGATATAGCTTCTAAAAAGGAACTATCAGAAGCAGAAGCACGTTATCAAAAAGCATCAGAAAATAAAAAGCTATTTAATTCAACAGGAGGCAAGACAATTGTTTTAAAATCGCCTATTGACGGTATTATAGGCAACTTTACGTTTAGTATTGGCTCTACAATTAATAATAATGAAACAATTTTTACCATTACAAATCTTTCAAAAGTATATGTAGAGGCACAAGTTTTTGATAAAGATGCTGAAAAAGTTAATACTGGTGTTAGATATACAGTTGAATGTACCAACGATAACCATAAAACAGCCGAAGTCAAATTATTAGCATTAGCGCAAAATATTAACCCTACGAACCAATCACAGCGTGTATTGTTTGAAATGGAAAATAAAGATGGCGAATTTAAAATAGGGGAATTTGTAAATATTTCTGTTTTTGCTTCACAATCTAAAAAACAAATAGCCGTACCCAATAGTGCCATTAGCGAACTCAATGGAAAATCTATCATTTTTATTAAAGATTTTGCTGAACAGTACAGCTTAGTATATGTTTCGCTTGGTGAAAACAATGGCACTTATACCGTAATAAACAAAGGGCTTGAAGAAGGAGAACGAATTGTAACAAACGGAGCTTATCAATTAAAAATGATGTTTCTAAATCAATAAAATAATAAATCAACAAATAGTATAAACCATAAAAATAAAAAAAATGAAAACAATAAAAAAAATGAAAACAGCAATTTTATCAATTGCAATTGGTGTAGCAAGTTCAACAGCAGCTTATGCACAAGACCATGATAATAGCAAAGCACCACATGGTGGAAAGGTTGAGGAAGCAGGAGCATATCACATCGAAGCTTCTGTTAAGGATGGTAAAGCCAATTTCTATTTACTGGATGGCAAGGCTAAATCAATGGCTAATAAAGGAGTAACAGGTAGCGTAGTATTGCAATTTGCTGATGGCACAACAAAAACAGTTCAGTTAACGGCAATGGGTGATGATGGTTTTATGACGGATGATGCTAAGGCTACTACTTACACCAATGCGATAGTTACTTTTAAAGTTGGCGATAAAATTGCAACAGCAAAGTTTAAAAACAATCAAGCAAAAACATACACTTGTAGTATGTGTGGTGGCACTTTCGACAAGCCAGGCAAATGCCCAAAATGTGGGATGGAATTAATTGAGAAAAAAACGGAAAAGAAAGGACACGACCACAAAGAGGGCGATGATCATCATCACTAATAAGTTGATATCAAAAGATAGATGAATAGCGAGTTAAATAATTTGGAATGGTTTAAAACTGGGTTTGAAACGTACAATCCATTGCCTGATACATTATTAAAGATTAATAGTAGTTTAAAAAACTATATAATCGAAATAGTAATCGATGTAAATTGTAAAGACGTACAGTTTTTAATCCCCAAATTATTTAAAACGCTACATCTATGCGAAGTGCCTCATTGTGCCATTTATGAAATTGATTTAAAAAATTTGCCCACTACAATAAATGCGAAAACAATAGAAAAAACTCCTACAATCATTTTTAGTAAAAATGAAAAAGAACATTTTAGAATTACCGAAAAAATAACTTACGCATCATCTATTGAAAAAGAAATAGAAATGCTCTTATCACAGCAATAATTAAATAACAAATACAATATGAAATCTATCTTAAATACAGTATTAATTGCATCAAGTTTAACCATTACATTATTTTTAACATCGTGCGGAAACGAATCAAAAAAAGAAGTAACTGAAGCAGAACATCAAGAACATTCAGATAGCACAGCACATAGTGGAGAACATACGTTTGCTTGCCCAATGCATCCCGAAGTAATAGGAAAGGAAGGCGATAAATGTCCTAAATGTGGAATGGCATTAGAACATAATGACAATGCAGGGAAAAGCAATGGCTTAACTTACTTTATGCAATATGGTAGTACACCAGGTGAATTAGAAGCAGGAAAAGAAGGAATGCTATCATTTACTCCAAAAATTAAAGGTAAAGAAAATGAAGCCGTGCCTCTGCAAGTAATACATGAGAAGAAGCTACACTTAATTATTGTTTCAAAAGATTTATCATACTTTGAACACATTCACCCCGAATATCAAGCAGACGGTTCATACCAAATAAAAGTACTTGAAAAAGGTAAACCATATACAATTGATAAAGGACATAATGAAACGTATTTTAATAATGGGGGAGATTATATGCTCTTTGCAGATTATGCTCCAGCATCAGGAAATCATCAATTAGAAAAAATACCTGTAACCGTAAAAGGTACTCCATATAAAAATGTAACCTATAACAAAGAAAGATTATCTGTTAATGTTGACGGTTATACGGTTAGTTTAGAAGTAGAAGGTGGTAAGTGGGCTTCCAATATGCCAATACACATTAAGGCAGTTATCAAAAAAGGAAATCAAGTATTAGATGCAAATACCTTTGAAAATTACTTAGGAGCTAAATCACACATGGTGGTTTTAAAAACAGAAACTTTCGATTATTTACACGTTCATCCTGAAGTTGAAAATGGTAATTTGGATTTACACACAACTTTTGAAAGTGCAGGAGTTTATAGAGGTTGGTTACAGTTTCAAACAGAGGGTAAAGTTCATGCAGCAGACTTTATAATTGTTGTAGAACAAGGGACAGGTTCTGCAAAAGCAGATGACATGAAGGATATGAAGGGAATGTAATTTAAAAAAAATCTACGAGTGAGAGGTTCAATTTTAATACTATTTATAACAATCAGTTTTACCAGTTTTTCCCAAACAGAAATTGGTAAAACTATTTTGCCTAAAAAAAAGAAGGGTACTTTTTATTTACTATGGGGCTATAACCGTGATTGGTTTGCCAAAAGTACTATTCATTTTAAAAACGATGGCGATCCAAATTTGCAGAACGAAAAAGGAGTTTATGATTTTACTTTATATAATGTAACAGCAGCTGATAGACCACAGTTTGACAGAATTAAAGATGTAAAAAATATTACCGTTCCTCAATTTAATTTTAGGATTGGTTATTATTTTAATGATAAGCATGACCAAGGAATTGAATTAAATTATGACCATGCCAAGTATGTTGTTAATGATTGGCAAACAGGACGAATAAAAGGCAGTGCTTTTGGAAATTCCTTTGATAAGGATACTGTATTAAATCCAAATTACTTTCACTTTGAGCATACCGATGGGGCAAATTTTTGGTTAGTTAATTATATGAAACGCTTTAAGATATATGAAAGCAAAAATCTAAAAAATAATGTTGGGTTAATAGTAAAACCAGGTATTGGTTTTGTTTACCCTCGAACTGATGTGACTTTATTTGGCAATAGGGTAAATAACAGGTGGCATATTTCAGGGGTTTGTGCAGCTATTGAAGCGGGTCTTAGAACAGAATTATTTAAGAATCTAACCATTGAATTAACAGGCAAGGGCGTTTACGCTGATTATTTCGCAATTATTGTTCAAGGTAAAGGCAACGGACAGGCAAAACAAAAGATGTTAGCGTTTGAGGCTATTTTAAATGTAGGATATAGTTTGAATTGGTAAGCAAATGAATAAAAAAGAATTAAAAGATATTATTAATTGGGATGTTGATACATGGAGTGAAATACTTCCCTATTGGGAAAACCAACTTAAATATTTCGACAAGAACAATGCCATTTGTATTGAAATCGGGGCAAGAGAAGGCGGAATATCTTTATGGATGGCATTAAATGGTTTTCAGATAACCTGTTCTGATAACTACTATGATTCCGGTGAAGCTAAAAAGCTACATATAAAATACCATGTTGAAAAAAAGGTCTTTTATAAAAAAGTAGATTTACTAGACTGGGAAGAAAAGGGCAAGTACGATGTGATTATCATGAAATCTGTATTGGGAGCACTACAGACTGAAGAACGAATTAAAACTGCCATTGAAAATATATACAATAATTTGAATGAAGACGGAATATTGTTATTCGCTGAAAATGCCGGTGCTTCATTCTTACATAAAAAATTTAGAACAAAGTTTACCGATTGGGGAAAAATATGGTACTATTTTGATGAAACATCATTAAAGAAAATGTTTAAATCCTTCCAAATAATAGATTTTCGATTTAATGGTGTATCAGCGGTTTTTGCAAATCGATTAGGCTTATCAAAACCATTCTCCAAAATAGATAAATACATTTTAAACAAAATACTTCCCAATAAAATGAAATACATGGTTTACGGCTATGCTAAAAAATAAAATTATGAAATACACAATCAATATAGAATCAGCATACAGAAGCAATATCTTTAGACTTAACCAAAATAATTTATGGAAGCGAAGCCCTGACATTACAAAAATTAATAATGGAGAATATTGCACAACAAACCGAATAGATTTGGTTAGCTTACTTAAAAAAAACATACAACTTTCAATTGACGGAAATGAGTTCGAGATACATCCTGAAATGGGAACAGAACTTGGAAATGAAAATCAATTACATTACGAAATCTATGGTTTCCGTCAAACCTATCCTGCGCCTCCTGACGAAAATCAATTAATGGATTTGTTACTTAATGGTAATGATGATATTAGAAATATCCTTATCCTTAAAACAGATGGCATATTTTATCTTCTTCAACAGCATCAAATTTTAGATTACGCTGCAAACCCTGAATATGTGGTTCAATACGAAGGTTTCCAACCCAATAACGGTTATGTTGGCAATTCAATCAATGATAATCATATTAGAAATTATGTACAAAATTTATTTAGAATAGGAGTTTTTCATTGGGTAAACCATTTAAAATTTAAAATCTTACACGACCAAGCTGACATTCAAATTCATCCACACGACCAGGTACCTGAAATACTTACTTTGTTTGACGAATTGCACCAAATCCAAACGAGTTGGAAACCTGATTATTAATTAAAAGTATGGATATGAAAAACATAATACTATATTTTACAATTCTACTTGCAATAACTGCCTGTAAAAAGCATAATGATGGTGAAAGAAATGAAAACGAGATTTGGTTACATAATCAAACCGTAGAACCATATCAAACAAAAATATCAAAAGGAACGACTATCACTTTTATTAATAAAGACCCAAAAACACACACAGCCAGTGAGTTTAATAAAAAGTTTTATTCAGGAAATCTTAAACCTAATGCAAGTTTTTCATACACCTTTAATGATACTGGTTATTATGCTTTCTATTGTAACTATCATAATTCGATGCTTGGTCAAATAATTGTGAAATAAATTATAAAAACAAAAAATGAAAAATAAACTATCCATTACCATATTTTCGATTATTAGTATGCTAATTTTAATTTCAGCAACTAATAACGTACAATCTCCTTGTGACAGTCCTATTGTGGGCGACCATAGTGGTGCACCCGGAGAAACAACCTGTTCGGGCTGTCACTCAGCCCCAGTAAATCCAAATGTACCCGATTTACATTTTGAGTTTGAAAACGGTTCTACACAATATCAATTAGATAGTTCTTATTTAGTTCATATTCGCATTAAAAGAGCTGGACATTCTAAATTTGGTTTTGTTTGTTCAGCATTAGATACCACTAATACCTCAGTAGGTACTTTTAGTTTAATAAATGTATCTAATACAAGAACCTACACTTTAGGTGGTAGAAGGTATGTAAGCCATACACCTTGTGGTGCTGACTCACAAGATAGCGCTACTTGGACTTACAAATGGAAAGCTCCATCAATTAATAAAGGTAAAGTTAAAATTTACATGTCAATGTTAGTAGCAAACCACGATGAAGCATTAACTGGAGATACAACCTATACAAGAGTTTTACAAATTAATAATTCAACTATTTCAGGCATAGAAAATCAAACTCTTAATACTTACCAAACAAAAGTTTTCCCTACAGTATTTTTAAATTCATATACCGTTGAATTTAACCCAATATTTAATAATCAGATAAAGGCAGTTTCTTTATATGAGATTAATGGAAAATTTATACAAAAAAACTCAACCAAGGAATCTAGTTATAAGCAGGAGATTGTAAAAGCATTGGATGCAGGTATTTATTTGTTAAGAATAGAATACCCCAATAGAATAGAAAATATAAAACTTATTAAGCAGTAAATACAATAAATATCTTTTCACTAATAAAGATGTGGCAACCTATTATAATGAAAATTTCATTAACGTTTCAATGAATATGGAAAAAGGGGAAGGAATTGCATTAGCGAAAAAATTCCAAATTAATTCATATCCTACTTTTTTGATTATTAACGATAAACAAGAAATTGTTGCTCGAACAGAAGGTGTTGATCAAACTAAAAAGTTTTTCGCTGAGTTTATTAAATTCGGAAAGACAGCGCTAGAGCATAATAAAAAATGATAGTTAATGTAGCGGAAAATATAAATAGTTAGAATGAGACTGAAAATACCATACTTTATATTTTGTATTTGTTTATATAAAATGTTTTCAGCACAAAACGTAATAGAAATCAGTATCGATAGCATACCACAGAATATTAAACAGAGTATAAATAGGAAACACATAAATTATAAAATAAAATATTGCAACAAAATAATTGATTCAAATAAACAAACCACCTACAATATAGTCCTTCAAAAAGGAGACAAAGAAATAGAACTCATATATACAGAAAGTGGAAAAATGATTAGCAGCAAAAAAACAAAATATTATACCGATGACGAAACGATTAGAGAAAAAAATTATAAAACCCCATTTCCAAACTTATAACACCATAAAATTATGCTAAATAAACTCATAAAATTCTCACTACACAATCGCTTATTTGTATTAGCCTTTGCCTGTTTAATAATGGTGTATGGTGTTTACACCATTACTAATTTGCCTGTGGATGTATTACCCGATTTAAACAGACCTCGTGTAACTATATTTTTAGAAGCCAATGGTATGGCTCCCGAAGAAATTGAAACACAAGTTGCCCTGCCAGTTGAAACCGCATTGAATGGTTCGCCTGGTGTAGAAATTGTGCGAAGTAGCTCTGCTATTGGTATAGGAATGGTGTTTGTTGAATTTGATTGGAATACGGATGTATTTAAAGCACGTCAACTAGTTGCCGAAAAATTACAAACCGTAATATTACCAAAAGGCATAACACCTGTCATGGGGCCAATAAGCTCCGTAATGGGGCAGATAATGTTAGTGGGTATTAGTTCAGACACAACTAGTCCTGCCGATTTGCGAACTCTTGCTGATTTTACAATTCGTAGGCGCCTAATGAGTATTAAAGGTGTATCACAAGTTATTCCTATTGGCGGAGAGCGAAAACAATATCAGGTTTTAATATCAAGCACAAAACTAAAGCAATTTAATTTAAGTATTGATGATGTTGATAATGCACTATTACTTACCAATCAAAATACAACTGGTGGTTTTTTCGACCAATATGGTAGTGAGGTATTGATTAGAAACATTGGCAGAGCAACTACGTTAGAAGATTTAAAAAACACCGTTGTTGCCAATAAAGATGGCTTACCTGTATTATTATCTCAAGTGGCAGATGTGAAATTTGGAGGTGCAATAAAGAGAGGCGATGCCAGTATTAATGGTAAATCGGCAGTAATACTAACCGTTGAAAAACAGCCCGGTGCGAGTACAATAGATTTAACCGATGAAGTAGAAAAAGCATTAGCAGAATTGCAACAAACATTACCTAAAGATGTAAAACTTAACTCGAAAATATTTCAACAAAAAAATTTCATTGTAAATTCATTAAAAAATGTTGAGGAAGCATTGAGAGATGGATTTATCTTAGTCATTATCATTTTGTTTCTATTTCTACTAAACTTTCGAACAACGATTATTACACTCACTGCAATTCCTTTATCATTAATAACCACAGCCATTATTTTTAAATTATTCGGAATATCCATAAACACTTTAACATTAGGTGGCTTGGCTATTGCTATTGGAGAATTAGTAGATGATGCCATTGTGGATGTCGAGAATGTTCATAGAAGACTTGGCGAAAACTGGAAACTTGAAAAACCACGTCCAATATTAAATGTAGTGTATGATGCCAGTAGTGAAGTGCGAAATTCGATTGTTTATGCAACGATTATAGTGGTATTAGTATTTATTCCTTTGTTTTCAATGCAGGGAATCGAAGGAAAAATATTTGCGCCATTAGGTGTAGCCTATATCACTTCTATTGTTGCATCTTTAATTGTATCACTTACGGTAACACCTGCTCTATGCAGTTATCTATTGGGTATAAAACCTAAGAAAGAAGTTGAACACGATAGCAAGTTAGTACGATGGCTAAAAAAGAAAGATACCAAATTATTACACTTTGGTTTGAGTAGACCAAAACAAATTATTGGCGTAGCTGTATTACTAATAATTGCATCTGTAAGTATTGTTCCATTTTTCGGAACCGAATTTTTACCTCCATTTAATGAAGGTTCGTTTACTATTAATTTATCTACACCCGCAGGAACATCATTAGAAGAAAGTAATAAAATTGGAACTTTGGCGGAAAAATTGATGCTCAAAGTTCCCGAGGTGGAATTTGTTAGCCGTAGAACAGGACGTGCAGAACTTGACGAACACGTTGAGCCAGTTAGTAATTCGGAAATCGAAGTTGAGTTAAAAGAAAATCCTGAACGAAGTCGAGATGAAATTTTAGCGAACATCAGAAAAGAGTTAAACATTTTGCAAGGTGTATCTGTAAATGTAGGACAACCTATTTCACACCGTTTAGACCATTTATTATCGGGTGTAAGAGCGCAGGTAGCCATAAAATTATTTGGTAATGATTTAACAGATTTACGAACAAATGCAGGAAAAATAAAAGAAACTATTAGTAAAATAGATGGCGTTGTAGATGCTCAAATTGAAAAACAAGTATTAGTACCGCAGTTAGTCATTAAAATTAAACGAGATGCCCTGCAACGATACGGAATACAAGCAGGAAAAATAGCAGAAAGTTTAGAAATATTTTACAATGGTAAAGTAACAGGACAAATTTTAGATGGTCAAAAATCATTTGATATTTTACTCCGAACTACTAATGAAGAGCGCACGAACATTGAAAAAATACGAAATACATTAATTAGTGGTCCGTCAGGAAATTTAATTCCCTTACAACAAATTGCAGATATAGAATACACTAATTCAATTAATTCAGTATATCACGAAAACACTCAACGAAGAATCGTTATTAGCTGTAACGTACAAGGCAGAGATTTAGGGAGTACAGTTAAGGAAATCCAAAATAAAATAAAAACAGATATACCACTACCACAAGGGTATTTTATTAAGTATGGTGGTCAGTTTGAGAGTCAGCAAGAAGCATCAAAATTAATTGGGATATTAAGCATATTTGCATTTTTAGGTATTTTTTTGGTACTGTATTCACACTTTAAATCTTCTCGAATTGTTATCCAGATTATGTTAAACATTCCATTGGCATTAATAGGAAGCGTAATAGCAGTTACAATTACAGGCGGAACATTCTCTATTGCTACTTTAGTTGGATTTATTACGTTAACGGGGATCGCCTCCCGTAACGGAATTATGATGATTTCACACTATATACATTTAATAGAACACGAAGGTGAAAAATTCGGTAAAGAGATGATAATTAGGGGTTCATTAGAACGATTAGTACCTGTTTTAATGACTGCATTAGTAGCAGCATTGGCGTTAATACCACTAACTATGGATGCGCAAGCATCAGGTAAGGAAATTTTGTATCCGGTGGCTGTGGTTATTTTGGGGGGCTTAATAAGTTCTACATTACTAGATATGATAGTAACACCTGTGGTATTTTATATGTTTGGGGAAAAAGCACTGAAAGTTTATTTTGAGCAAAAAAGCAATCAAATACTTTATAATATAGATAGCAAAAATCACACCTTTTAATACCATACAAAATATTTTGTTTTGTAGTTTCATGAAGATTTAATTAATAATGAATTTAATCACTATAAATATTAAAAATATGTGTTGTAAAAGTTGCATAGAGCTTGTTAGAAGTGATTTGCAGCTCTTAGGGCTCTTGTCTGTTGAAGTAGTATTAGGTCATGCCACGTTTATTGAATCTCCAAAGATTACTTTAGAATTACTTAATGAACAGATAAAAAAACACGGCTTCGGGTTGATCCTAAGTGGAGAAGAACGAACCGTGGAATCTGTAAAAATTGCTATAGTTAAGTTAATTCATTATAATGAACAGGATTATAATAAAATGGCATATTCAGATTACATATCTGAAAAACTAAATCTTTCTTATGATTACCTGAGTCGAATTTTTTCTAAATACACTAAAATTACAATTGAAAAATACATCATCCTTCAACGTATAGAAAAGGTAAAAGAGTTAGTGGAATACGGTGAATTAACATTTTCCGAAATATCGAATCTTTTAGGATATAAAAGCCTGGCATATCTTTCCAATCAATTCAAAAAAGAGACTCAAATGACTATGAGTGATTACAGAGATAAAAAGGTTAGTAGAAGGTCAAGAAATGAGATATAGCATCTACCATAAACTATAAATCTTAACCGTAATTACACAAATACCTTTAGGATACTTTGCGTATCTTTATGACTATACTTTAATTTAAAAAACTATGAAATTATTTACTTCAAAAAAAATAATGGTATCTGCAATTTTTGCGTTTACCATTTTGCTATCCTGTGGCAAGAAACAGACTCAACCACAGCAGGACTCAATACATGATACATATCAGGAAGATGTTTCATCTGCTAATTCCATGCATGTGGCTTATACGGCAATGACTCACTATAATGATTCCTTGCAACATAATGCTCCTAATCAACATCATATAAATCACTTTGATAGCTTGTACCACCACCACGATTCATTATACTGGCATCATCATACTCAATACCATCATCAAGACACTGCCCATCATGTTCATCATCCGATAAGTGATCATCACGCATTGGATTCTCTTCATCATCATCATGACATATTGGATTCATTGAATCATATGCCTCACCATCATAGTCATTAATATTTTTTTTTTAGTTTAGTTTTAGCCTGCAAATTAGTTCATTTGCGGGCTTTTTTATTAATAGGATAGCGCCAGTTTTGGTATATACTATGGTATAAATTCCACAATTTTCCAGCATATATTTCCCAATAAAACTTAATTGTACCATTATACTTATAATTTAATCCGCTTATTCATTAAAATCATTTTGGCATGTAACTTATTTAAAAAATAATGTAACGCTATGTCCTTGACTTTAGTGTATTTTTAATAATAACTAACATTAAAACCAAAAAATGAAACACTTAATTAAAATTTCTTTGTGCATAGTATTAACTGCTGCAATAATTTCTTGTAAAAAAGATAAAGATATAACTACCCTTGCTAATTCAACAACTCCATCACATGAGTCAAATAGAATGATGATGGAAATGCATAAAATGATGAATAAAATGGACACAATGGATATGTCGGGAGGACCTGATAATCATTTTGCTAAAATGATGCGTATGCACCATATGGGAGCAATTGATATGTCTAATATTGTTTTAGCTGAAGGAAGTGATACCACCATACGAAGAATAGCACAGATGATGGTTCAGAAGCAAAATATGGAAATTATAGCTTTAACCAATTTCCTCAATAATCATGCTGCACATCCCGATAGCATGGATTTTAATATGAAAATGAAATTATCAATGGAAAAAATGCATCGTAATGCAGATTTACAAAAGGTAAATGGCAATATTGATCACGATTTTGCAATCTTAATGATCTTTCATCACCAAAGTGCCATTGAAATGGCAGATTTAGTAATTCATTATGGCCATGAAATGACTATCAGGAATATGGCAGAAATGATGAAAGATGACCAGGAAATGGAAATAGAAGAACTTCAAAAGTGGCTACTGAGATAGTCCCATTTTAGTCAACAATAATAGGCAACAGTAAATCTGAAGAACCGGTAACAGGGGAACTGAAAAAAATAAATAAAAATTTAATATTATGGCTCACGAAAAAAATCAAGAGGTTATTAGCTTGCTTAACCAATGCGCTGTTGCATGCAATCATTGCTTAACTGCTTGTCTTGAAGAAAAAGACATTCAAATGATGGCTAAATGTATAAAACTAGACATAGACTGTGCACAAATATGTTCTTTAACTGCCAGCTTAATTAGCAGAGGATCAGAACATGGTGGACATATTTTAAAAGAATGTGTGGAAATATGTAACAAATGTGCCGAGGAATGCTCAAAGCATCAATTGGATCATTGTATGGAATGTGCAGAAGCCTGCCGGAAATGCTCAGAAGCTTGCAGGCAGGCAGCATAAAAAATGATTTCCAAAAAATTATAAATCAATCCATAATGCAAAACAGTATTTGCATTATGGATTAACTATACAAAAAATAAAGGCGAAAGAAGACCCTAAATTGATTGATATAATTCATAGTATAATGAAAATATCAAGCTATGAGACCATATTTGTATGCTCTCTATTTATCCTTATGATTAAAGATGAGGGGATGAAAGAATCTTCACATAAATAGAACAATTTAAAAAATATCTAAAAAAATTATGTTTTCAAATTTCCCTACCTTACATCCGGTTGTAGTTCATTTTCCCGTGGTTTTATTACTATTGTCAGGCGTATTTGGCTTTATATCTTTGTTTTCAAAAAATGAATTATGGAAAATTTTGGCAATAAAAAGTTTAATAGGTGGTGTAATATCTTCTCCAATTGCTGTAATAACAGGGTTTATTGAAGAACAAAAAATGAATCACGCTGGAGTCGATGAAATGCTAATAGTTCATAAGTACAATGGGCTTGCCATTGTCTTCTTTTTCCAATTTCTTTTTGTTTGGTATTGGTTTCGTAAATTGCTTATGGGAAATAAGGAATATAAGCTTTGGGTAATGGGTTTATTGGTGGGAAATTGCTTGGTTATTTTACAGGGCTATATTGGGGGTGAATTGGTATTTAGTAAAGGTATGGGGGTGAAACCCGTAGAAGAGTCAATGGATTCTTCATTAGGAGGGCATCATGGAGAAGGTGAAAAAAAGGTAGATGATCATAAAATGAAAGACATGGATAAGCCAAAAGACCCGGACAGCAAGAAGGAAATACTAGGTATGGATGACAAGAAGGATAGACATGATATGAAAGGTACGGATGACACAAAGGCTAATGATATCTATATCATAAATGGCAATTTCTACCAGTATAATCTAAAAGACAATGGCAACATGAAGGATATGAAGAGTATGCAAAAATCCAATGGAAAAGATAATATGAAAGATATGGATATGAAGGATGGCAGAGATAATATGAAGGACATGGACAAATCCAATATGAAAGAGTCGAAAGAAATGGGTGATATGAAAGCTAAAAATAACAGGAAGAACATGACCGGCATGGAAGCTATGAAGGGAATGAACATGAATAATACAATGGATACCTTTAAATTTAAAGATAATAACCCTGGGAGAAAGCCAAAAAAGAAATAATACAAAATTATAATGCAGCACTTTTTTACCTTTCTATTTATTGTTATTTCGTTTAGGAGTCATGCCCAAAATGATCACAATATGCCAGCGAATAAAGAAAATGATTTGTCCGTAAAGAGTCTAGGTTATGAAAAAAGAAAACCGGGTAGTATACATATTGGCAAAAAGGTAGAGTACGACTTATATATTAATGACACAATGGTAAATTTTACAGGTAAACACCGTCATGCCATTGCGATTAACGGAAAAATACCAGCTCCAACTATAACGTTCACGGAAGGTGATACAGCAATAATTAGAGTGCATAATCTTATGAAAATGGAAACCTCCATTCATTGGCATGGGATCCTGCTTCCTAATAAAGAAGATGGTGTTCCTTATTTAACTACAGCTTCTATCAAACCAGGCACAACTTACACATTTACATTTCCTCTTATACAAAGTGGAACATTTTGGTATCATTCCCATACGATGCTTCAGGAGCAAAGCGGTTTGTATGGATCAATAGTTATACACCCTGAAAAAAAAGAATATGACCTTAAAGAATATGTTGTACTTCTTTCAGATTGGACCGATCAAAGACCTCGTGAGGTGTTGCGGTATTTAAAACGTGCTGGAGAATGGTATGCTATCAAAAAAAATTCACTTCAGAGTTATGGAGAGGCAATTTCTGCCGGATATTTTAAAGATAAGTTGAAACAGGAATGGCAGCGTATGCCTGCAATGGATGTTACAGATGTTTATTATAATAAGTTTTTAATGAATGGAAATGAAAAAACTTATTTTAAAGATGTAAAACCGGGCGAAGTAATTCGGCTCAGGATCATTAATGGTTCTGCATCATCTTATTTTAACCTTCAGTATGCCGGAGGTAATATGCAAGTAATTGCTGCCGACGGCATCAATATAAAATCTTTTTCCACCAGTAAATTAGAAATAGCTACCGCCGAAACGTATGATGTTTTAATCACGATTCCAGATGATGGCGCTTGGGAATTAAGAGCTACTTCAAGTGATATTACAGGATATTCTTCAGGTTACTTTGGTAATGGTATGGAAACAAAAGCGCCGGATATACCAAAATTAAACTATTTTCAAATGATGCGCGAAATGAACAAAATGAGCGATATGTCGGGTATAGATATGAACGGAACCGGCAATAAAAAAAGTAAAATGGAAATGAATGACAAAATAGGTCAACCAAAAACTGACCATATGAAACAGCTTTCCGATTCTACATCTCAAAATAAAGATCAGCCTATGAATATGCAAATGAATAATAATGTAAGTATAGCAGAAATGGATATGGGAAATATGCCCGGGATGAACATGGAAAAAATGGACATAGAGTTTAGTTATGATAAACTTCGCGCTCTTCACCCTACAATATTGGACTCTTCTAGGGAATGGCGTGAAATTCATTTAAAACTTACAGGAAATATGCTGCGCTATGTATGGTCATTTGACAATAAAACGTTATCTAAAGCCGATTTAATTCAAATTAAAAAAGGTGAAAATGTGCGTTTTATTTTGGAAAATACAACTATGATGAGGCATCCCATGCACTTACATGGTCATTTTTTCAGATTTATAAATTCTCAAGGTGAATATGCACCTATGAAGCATACGTTTGATATTAAAGCAATGGAAACAGTTACAATAGAGTTCGCAGCAGATGAGGAGAAAGATTGGTTTTTCCATTGCCATATCTTGTATCACATGATGGCAGGAATGGCACGTATTGTAAGTTACGAAGGAAGCGAGAAGAACGAATACGCTAAAACCGATTATAAAAAATTAAAAAGGGAAGACAATAAGCTTTATTCATGGTTCGATTTATCGTTACACTCTCAGGGATCCTGGCTCGAAGGAAACATTTCTAATAATAAAAATGCATTGGAATTTGAAGCTAGAGTCGATTGGAAAGGAGATTACGAAACAGAAACTCACCTGTTACACTATCTTGATAAGAAACAATTTCTTGCCTTTTATATTGGGTATGACAATCGCAACAATAAAACATTAGCATTAGCAGAACAGCAAGATACTAAAGACAACAGGAAGGTTTTTGATGTCGGATTTTATTATCTTTTACCAATGTTCATTCGTTCAGAATGGCGGATAACTCATACTGGAAAAGTACGTTTACAACTTGAAAGAAAAGATATTCCTTTAAGTAATAATTTCTTTTTTAGTGCTCGTGTGAATACAGATAAAGAATATACTCTGGATTTCAGGTATATGATAAGCAAATATTTATCTATTAGTACTAATTATGATAGCGATTACAAATGGGGTGCTGGTTTAACATGGCATTATTAGTATAGTTGGTAAATATTTGAGCATTTAGTTAAAGTTAATTGAACTTATTTTGGCAAAATGTATAAACAATAAAGAGATTTAGCCAATAACTAATCTTTTCGTGAATTGTGGTTTTGCCAACAGGCTTTTGGCCGAAATAGATATGAATAAGTTTCTGCTAACCTTTGCTTTTACTCCATCAATATCTTTTCCAGTTTTCCCAGTAAACCGAAAACTATTTTAGAATTCGAGCTTTTTACCAAATTATCTACGTGGGCAACAAACATCCTCTCTCCCTCTGAAACACTGACCTGCTTTGTAAAAGTTGTGGCGACCCCCGTAGATGCCCGTAGGATTCCGGCTCCTATCAAATCAATTTTGTACTCGCAAGGTTTAAATACCAATCACGCAAAAAGGCAACGATTAAAATCAACCAATTAAAAATTAAAAGCCATGACAAACGAAGCAGTTTCAAAGATTGACTGGAAAGAAGTCGGCATCACAGCCGGTGTAACCCTGGTAACAGCCATTGTTGGCTGTACAATAGCAGTGGTAGTAGCTCAAACGCTCATTATTCCAGCTATCAACAAAGCGAAGGAGAAAAAGGCAGACTCTAAAGACAAAGATGCCAAAAAGTAAGGCTTAGTGTACATAAAGCCTTGCAGCGATTACAACGAAAGAAAATCAATTACTAACAATTAACATTCAAAGCCATGAATAAGTACAACGAAGAAATTCGCAAATATGAAAAAGAGGCCGAAGACCGTTACGATGATTATGATGATGATAGTTATGATGACTATGATGATAATTTCGATACCGGATTAGAAGGCCAGGATTCGTATGATGAAGATTCATACGAAGAAGTGGAGTATGTTGGCGAGGACAGCTATGATGATTCATACGACAGCTATGAACAAGCTTCTATCGGAAAAATCAATCCGAACGACAGAACACTTACCATTACCATTAACAATGCCAGCGGTGCTGATGCAGAAGCAATTATTTTCGGTGGTAACGAAAATGCAGCCCAACCAGCAGGTGTGACTGTAGTGGTTCAGGAAAGCTCTCACAATGAAGTGAGAGAGGAATCCAAATCAAATCCTTTCAAAATCCAGGGCATGAAAATGTCCGTGTCGGATCCATTGCAATTCGATAACGTTTGGACAATTCTTCGCAGATCCGGTGCAGGGGCGAGAAATTCGCATCCGTACCAACCACGTAATGCCACATCACCTCAAAACACCGACCCACGCCTCATTGACGATGCAAGTTTCGAGATGGATGTAACAGGACAGGACAGTATCCGCTTCTTCCAAAAAGCCGGTGTGAAAACTACAATCACATTCACCATCAAAGCACGTGTGGACATGGGTAATGTATTGGCAGGACAAAACGTTGCGGAAATTTCCACTACACCACGTCCAACAGGTTTACCACAAATTGACCTTGCTAAACAAGCCCCACGCCCTGTTTTTGGTGTAAAACCTAAAATGAAAAAAATGGTTCGCAAAATTGTTCGCAGACCAATAGGCGGAGGCCAAGGAAAACCATTGCAAAAAAGAAGACTGCTAAGAAAGAAACGCAGATAATCTGATTGCACGCAAGGGTTAAACAGAAAAGCCAAAGCGGGTATCCCTCAGCTTTGGCTTTTTTTAAAAAAGTAAACCGAGCCACAAACCCCTTTAATTAAATAAGCCATGTGCAAAGGAAAAGCGCAAAACAGGATAGACTACATCGTACTGCAAGTGCCGTCAGATGCAGCCAAGATTGTTGAGAAATACGGATATGAGCCACCAGCAAAAGTAGATGAATTAGTCAAGGTTATGAAACTCCTGGTAAAGAAAAAAGGAGAACCAATTATCAAAGAGCTGATCAATATCCATCCGGAGAAAAAATTAATCCTGGAAGTATCGGGTCATAAAAGTGATGAAAGTCATTTCTGTGGTTGTAACAGTTCCTATTCAGGAGAAACAAAAGAATTGCTGGATAAACTATCTGAGTTATCGGTTGATGATCTGACCAAACTGTATGATGATACCAAGAAAGATGCAAAAGCTAAACCTGATGATAAAGCATTATTAGCGCAGGTTGACACGATTTGGGACGAACTCAAACGAAGAAAAAAGCAAGTTAAAAAAATCGAAAGTACGCAAGAGACTAACCAGTTGCTTAAAATGGCATTGGCGGTACTTGCTGGAGTAATTATCGGGAAAGCACTAAGCTAATGGTAAGAATTATCAATCAGGGAAAAAAGCCGGAAACAGCACAGGTAGCTGAAGTTAAGCTCAATGATCAATCTAAGGCTTTGCTTCAAATTATCGCAATCGTTATTGCTGATAGTCCTAAAGCTATTCAACAACTTTTAGATGATTATAGTATTGAGTTGACTGAAAATCCGGATGAAAAAGAACTGACAGATAAACTATTATCTGCCATTGGTGAATGTGATAAAGAGTTTAACAGCGAATTATCAAGTATTATCCTGGATTGTACACTTGAAAATAATTACGACAGCTTCGATTTCAAATCCCTTTTTAATAAAGGTGGTGATGCCAATGCAGACGAAAGCGACTGTTCTATTTCAATAAAAAACAACAGCAACCAATTCCATTAAACGCCTAATACCATGATTTTACAAAGAAACAATTTCGGTTTGACTGGCCTTTCTAATTACGATAGCTACGATGATGGGTATGATCATCTTTTCAAAAAATTAAAGGAAAGACGTGAAGCGAAAAAGGAAGAAAAGGAAGACCGAAAAGCGGATAAAAAACAACGTAAGGAAGATAAACGCTCAGAAAGACAAGAAAAGCGCGAGCTGAGCAGCGAAAAGAAAAGGTTGAAAAATGAGATGAAGCAAACACAAATTGATGAAAAAAAAGCTCAGCTCTCTATGCTCAACCAAGCTGGTGCAGCACCGCCTCCTGGAAGTCCACCAACACCTGCCGGAAGCGATAACACCATGATGATCGTGGCAGCGGTAGTAGGTGTTGTTGTCATTGCAGGCGTGGGCTATGTCATTATGAATAAAAAACCTGCTCCGGTGACTGCCCCGGTATATGCAAAAGCAGCTTAACTAAAAACAAATAAAACAGAAACGCCATGATTATCGGAGAAACATTCAAAAGCGACTATGATTCTTACGGAGAAGAGAACTATGATTATCTCTTTAAACGGAAGCCAAGTCCCGCCCGTCAACAAAAGAAAACGGAGAAAAAAGAAAAGAAATTTGCAAAAAAACAAGGCAGACAAGTAAAACGCCAGGATAAAAAAGCGGGCATCATTCCAAAGAAGCGTTTGATACAAGGCAACTTTGGAATGTTTAATAAGAACAAACGAAAAGAAGAAGCCGCAAAAGCTGCCGCTGAACTGCCTGACAACAGCGAAGCGGAAAATACCTCTTTACCAACCGAAGAACCTATTCCTACTCCTGAAGCAACTACTCCGGTAGAAAACACAGATGCCGGTGAAAGTGCTAATGAGAATGCCGAAACACCGGTAGTTCCATCAGACGAAAGTAATTCAAGTGAAAGTGAATATGATGAGTACGATGAGTACGGCTATGATGACAGTTCGTTTGATGAACCAGCAGATAAGAGCAAGTCGGAAACAAAAAATGAATCCAAAGAAAGTAAATCAAAAGGATTTGGAGCTGCAATAGGCTTTGTATTCCTGGGGATTACTATCGGCCTTACTGCCTATGCCCTTTTAAGTTCTGATAAGAAATCAAAAGAACTAATACCATTTAAACACGCAGCTTAAAAACATATTAATATGGACATTTTAGCAGACCCACAAGAGCAGGAAGTAAACGTTGATGGAGCTACACCACAGGGGGCCTTGTTTATCTCGGTAAAAAATACAGGGGGAAGCATAGCAACCTTTAATGGTGTATCACTCCCTCCCGGAGAAGCAAAGAGTTACTCCTTTGTTGGCAAAGGCTATAAAGCGTTGCCTTATATCGTCAACGGTTCAACGCTCAAAATACTTTACATCCTTTAAACCATAGAAGCAATGATAAGAGCAGAAAAAGCGCACCGGATCATGCAGCTATATGAAAGTGATTACGATAACTTTCTTGATAAGCTGAAAGCCAAACGCAAGGCTAAAAAAGAAGCCGCAGCCAAAACAAAAAAAACAGCGGTAAAAACAAATGCAGAAGCGAACAAAGCAGATAAAACAGTTAAGGAAGCAGAAGCTTACAAGAAAACTTTTCTGAAAGATAAAGCCAAAAACCTGTTGGATAAAGTAGGCGGTATTGAAGGTGCATCTGACACTATCAAGAATGTGACCAAATACTTCAAGACCGATACACCTTCCGATTACGAAATGAATGTTGGAGGAACAGGAGAACCCGATTCTAAAGCGGAAAAGAAAATATTCGGACTTCCGCCAGTTGCAGTGTATGCTGGTGGAGCCGTACTTCTGTTAGCGGGTTTGTACGGATTATCTGTACTAATGAAAAATAAAAAGCCATCTACCACACAGGTTCCTTTAACCCAAGCGCCACCAGTAGAACAAGTTTCACAAGCAGCATAATATCATGTTAATTCCAATCCCGTCAAATCAGCACCAGTTTAAAGTTAAAGTTGGCATTCGTGCTTACGAGCCTTGTGCTTTGGGCGTGAAATGTTACGATGCTTCAAAACCCAATACAGATTATATCCGCAGGCGTGTTCCATTCACCGCAGATCTTTTCAAAGGAAAAAATCCAGGATATAAAGAGTTTACACTTCCCTTTCCACTTTCACCGGATCAGTTGATGGTGGAAATGCATGATAAGGTGTATGGTGATGACCAGATTTTTCGTGTCGAAAAATTTGAGCTGGAAAAAATGCCTGTTAGAAATGTTTGGGCAGAACCCGAAGTGCATCGCTTTATCAATTTCGCACAGGACTTTGCTACGAAAGCAGGCTATCTGCCCACGGGTGTGTATGATAGTAGCGATGGAGATTTTTTAATTCAATATTTGCCAATAATTGAAGATGGATTTGGTAGTCCATTGGTGACACCGGCACGGACGAATCGTAAGACAGGCAGAATTCAGGTATCACAATCCGCATTTACCAAATACACCATTCCGGTACGGATGATTGTTTTATTCCATGAGCGCTATCATTTTCAGATACCGACACGATTAGAAAAGCCAGCCGATCTGCATGGTTTACGCTTATACCTGGACTTGGGATTTCCAAGAACAGAAGCAGTTTATGCTACTACAAAAATTTTCAATTCACATCCTGAATCGGTTGGTGCTGGACATGCTAAACGTGTAAAAGACATCGTGAATTTTATTGATAATTATTCATGGAAAGAAAATTTAAAAATGAATCAACGTTAATGAAACGCAGTCACAATATAGGAGATGATGGTTTGGCAAAGCGCCTTAAAAAGATGTTTTCTGAAAAAGAGAAGTCCAATGAAGCTCGCTATGTCAATAAAGTCTACGAAGGTACGGACGACAACTTCTTCGAGGCAACCAACACAAACCTAAGTGTTATCCTTAACCTCGATAAAAAAAGCGAGAGTTACGAAAAGGATTTAAAACGTTTTGGAACACATATTAAATTAATTGATGTTGCGGATGATACGATCCCAAACAAAAGAGTAAAAGAAATTTTACCTCTTAAAAAACCGGCAAAGGCTAAACGTTTTAAAGAAAAATATGAAAGTGATTTAAAACGTTTTGGAACCCACCAGGGCATTATCAATGTGTCAAACGATGATGAAAGGAAAAAGAAGAAACTGAAATCGTTTCCAACGAATTTCAGCAAGGCTCTTTACAATAACCTGATGAATAAATGGAAAACCCGTGAAACTACACCTTACTCGGCTAATCCATTCTCTGATATTTATCGTGAATTTCCAAAGCTACAGGTAACCGTACAAAATAAATCGACCGAAGAAAAAGAGGTGTTTTTGTGGGGTGCAAATCAGGAGATCTCTATGAACACTCCTGAACCGGGAGACGTTCAGGATCATAGTATCACTGCACAAGTAAGTGTACCTGGAGGAGTGCATCCACAGGGCATCGTGGTTAATCCTGCTAATCAAATGGTTTATATCGCTAACCAGTTAAGTGGCACAGTGACTGTATTGGACTCAACTAACCAAGTCGTAAAAGTTATTCAACTTCAGCCATCCTTTCCTGGTTTCTCATCACCTGTTGCATTAACAGTAAATAATAAGGCTTCCAGCACTAAATATGGTTATGTGTATGTCGCCTGTTCTGTATCTAATACAATTGCAGTTATTAATTTATCATTAAATGTCGTTGCATCAATTCCAGCAGGTGTACGTCCGATTGCATTAGCATTTAATCCGGTTAACCGCTTATTATATGTGGCTAACCTCGTAAGCGACAATGTAAGTGTCATTGATGCTGAGGCTTTCTCTGAAGTTAACGCATCTCCATTACCAAGTGGACAGGATCCAATCGGTATTGGCGTCAATCCTTTGACTGGAACAATTTATGTTGCTAATTCACTTGGCAACACCATCAGCGTTTACAGCAGCGATAATATTCTTTTGACCATTATAGATGCCGGACTATATCCAGTTTCTATTACCTACAATCCGGCTAATAACAGCATGTATGCCGTTGCCGCAAATAGTAATGTTGTGTATCAGATAGAAACGATTACGCATTCTATTGTTTCAACCATTGTAACTGGTGGCAAGCCATACAATAGCTTTTTTGATTCTTATAATAATTATTTGTACGTACAGAACAGAGTAGATAATACATTCACAATTATACGTCCTGATAACCGTAAAATTGATGGATTAAGTTTCGGTAAACAAAACATTGGAGGTGCTTTCAGCAGCTTCAATAATTCCATTTACATTTCTGATACCAGTAATAATTCGATAAATGTTATTGGTTACATACAAGTGAGCAGTAGCCTTGCTATTGATCCTGATTACTCAATAGCAAGAGAAGAATTTAAAAGCAGCCCGGCTATCATACAACATACAAAATTTATTGTAACTGGCCAGGAACGCCTAAACAGTTTTCGCATTAGCAATTTCACACCAACAGGAAACATCAGGAGCAAACCAATTTCATTTGAATTATATGCAAGCCCGCAAAGCAAACTCAATGTTGCGGAAGTAACAGAGCTGGCGGGAACTGTCATTAGTAATAAAATGAACTGGCGCTTTAAACTACCAGGTTTGCACACAGTGAGCATCCTGATATGGTATCGTCAGTTTGAAGTGATAGACATTTTCAATAACAATTATAAATAACAATTAATACAAAAAGCCATGAACAACAAATTAAATTACTTAGTAATTCACTGCACAGCAACACCTGAAGGCAGGCCAGTAACCAAAGAAGAAATTATTCGCTGGCACACTAACCCTGTTAACCAAGGAGGGCGTGGATGGAACCGTCCGGGATATGCTGATGTAGTGTATCTCAACGGAGATTTGGCGAACATTATTCCATTCAATACAGATGACTTTGTTGACCAATGGGAAATCAGCAACGGTGTTGTAGGATTGAACGGAAACTCACGTCATATTGTGTATGCAGGAGGTATGGATGACCAGAATAAAAAACCAAAAGATACCCGTACCAAAGAGCAGCTTGAGACATTAGAAACCTATGTGAAATACACCATCAAACGTCATCCGAAAATTTTGGTTTTAGGACACAATGAAGCTCCGAATGCAAAAGGGAAAGCCTGTCCAAGCTTCAATGTAGGAAACTGGTTACGCTCTATCGGTGTGCCTGAACAAAATATTTATCACAAACCTGTGGAAGAAAAAAAAGAAACTGTAGTAATAACAACGCCATCAACAGAAACAAACATAACAGAAGCTGAAGCATGAAAACTGCATTCATACTGGCAGCCGGGGTTTGGATCGGCAGGGAGATTTATACCACGCTTGCCAAAAATCAGGCAAGAGAACGTGATGTAAAGCTTCGCAAATCCCTGGAGAAATTCATTCAGGATAAACTGCCCGATATGGAACCCAAGCTGGCTAAAAAAGAAATAGACAGTATTCTAAAAAGTTAAGAAATGGCAACGATTATACAGGACATCATTATCCCGGAGAAAAGTTCCGAATGTTCGGAATGGATCAGCTATTTCAAAAAGCTGGAGGCAAAATTCGGTGCGGAGAATGCAAAAACCATTTGGCTAAAAACCTGGCAGGTGAATGGCTCTACCGCTTCTTGTACAACCCGTCCGGATTTTAATGCTTTTTTCAAAAAGCAGGATATTGATGTTACCAACCTGGCCACTGCTGCTGTTGCATCGGCAGCTGACCTGGGAGGAAGTATTATGGGCATGGGTAAAGGACTGACTAAAGTCCTTACCTACGGCATTCCTATCGTTGCTACCGTTTTTATCGGAGCTATTCTCTACGCTATTGTCAAAGTGGCTAAAAATACTACGGCTTCGGATGTGGCAGCACTAACACCCGCAGGGAGGGCGGCAGCAATTATTAAATGAAAGCAGCAGCCATCAAATTAGCACAGAACAATAGTAAGGCACTGATCATCGGTGGTGTTGTCGCCATTGCCGGAGTGTGGGTAACCGTTGCGGTAGTGAACAGCCGTAGGAAAAAAAGAGATCAAAAAGCCATTGCCTTTTTTAGTGAGTTGCAAAGAGACATTGCGCCTGATACAGTTGGACTAGTGGAAAGCAATGCTTTTGATATACGCTATTGGGAAAACATTGGCAAAAAACTTAAAAAGCCAATGTATATGCTCACTGTTGCCAGTGCAAAAACCTATGCAAAAGACATAAGGGATTCATGGGGAGTATTTGATGATGACGAAGATAAAATTTACAGTGTATTTCGTGCCTTAAAAGATCAGGTACAGGTATCTCAGGTAGCTTATCAATACTACATAGATCCTAAAAGTAATAAGATCAATCTCATTGACGATTTAAAAAGCCGGTTAAGTAAAGACGAAGTAGGACAAGTACTGGAGATTGTAAAGAAAATGCCTCAATACAGATTAGCAGACGCAGCAAAAAAATAAAACAATGGCAACAGAAACAACACAAGATAAAGAACAGAAAAAAGGGCTACTTAAAAAGTACCTTGATAATACATTCGGTGATGAAGGTTTACGCACGGATGTAAAAATCACACTGACCAACGAAACCATTTTAAAGTTCGTGACTGCGGTAGTGGTAGCTACTGGATTAAGTACCGCTACTTACTATGTAATCAAAGCAATGTTTACTAAAGCATAGGAGAATAAACACCATGAAAAAAGCATTATTAGCCGTCTTTTCCATTTCCCTCACAGCCGGAACTATTTACCTGACCTACTCTCAGGTGAAAGCATTGTTCATTAACAAGCTGGTAAAATCCTGGGCAGAAGAAGCGAAAAAACAGAAGAAGGACTTAACAGAAGAAGCGATTAAGCAGCTCAAAGAAGAACTCGACAAGCTTTACGTATGGGAAGTGAAGCAACTGATGAGGTACTCGGTGAAAGTTTTGGCAAACGCTTCTAAAAAAGAAACACAGCCTTTACTGGCAAAACTGAAAGAAAAGAAAATCCCTGATAAGGTCAATTTAAAAGCTGTAGAAGGTATCATTCCTTTTTCAGAAACAACCATCTAAAAAAAATAAACATGGAAACAGTAACAGAAATCATTGCACGTATTCAGAACTACATGGCTGCCCTAGACTGGCAGTACATCATCACTTTCATTATTATCTGCTATGGCATTAACCATTACAAAGTAAAAGAAGGTTTGCAGAAAGCTACCGGAACACAAACACGCACCCGATACCGAGTCATTATTATCGGTATTGTGTACGCTATGGGATTATACTTTCTGCGTGGCTATTCAAGAGAACATATTGAGAACCTTTTCCAGTCATTCATTTTCGCACTAGTGTTTCACAAGTTCATTGTGGAAGCACTGATGTATTGGCTGGCGAAATATGCCCTGCCCGAATCCATTTCCAAACATTTATTAAGCGAAGAACAATTACAAAAAATCAATCAAACCAAATAGCCATGTACAATTATCCTATTGAATCCGAAGTGTCAAGATTAAGAGGTGATGTGGTATTCATTGGAGCTGCCATTGTAGGCGCTTTACTGCTCAATGCCTTTATCATTTCGCAAATCGCCAATGACCTGCATTACCTGAAGGAAAAAGACAAATTAAAATCTAAAATCCCTCCATTGGAAAATGAGATCACGGAAGCTTTTGAAACAGCTACCGAACAGTCGAAAGAGACAAAGGAGCAAAAGCCCGTGAACGAAACAACAACAGAAAGTGAAACTAAAACAGATGAAAAGCAATAACATTTTTACTTCTATCCTGGTCTTTATCTGCTTTGCGCTTTACGTGAAGATTGAACTCACACCCGAATGTAAAGAGAACGGTAAAGAATATACCGTCATTAATCAGCAATTACAGGCAGAGAACGATTCACTGAAGCAAAACAATAAAGTCCTAGACGAGAAATATACAGGGCTGAAAGAACGTGCCGACAGTCTTCAGCAACGAGTTTCCGTCATCAACAAAGCCATAGTTCAACTAAAACAACAACAATATGAAAAAATTAATGCCATTGATAATCTTACTAACGGTGAGCTTTACAGTTTCTTCTCAAACTTTAACACCGAAAATAAGCATACAAAATAAGGACACCCTTTTTTGTTTTACAATCCCGCAATCTAAAGTTATTGCAAAGCATTTGCAGAATAGCACCTATTGTGATTCTGTACTTATACAAACCGAAAATGAAGTTGAACTCTTAAATCATAAGCAAGCTGTAAATGATAGTTCGCTGCTGGTAATGAAAATGAAAACGGAGAACCAACAAAATATTATGTCCAACCAGGAAGGAGAGATCGGTAATCTGAATCTAAAACTTGGGCAGACGGAGAAAACAATTAAGGGTGAACGATGGCAAAAAAGATTATTTGCTGCCGGCACTTTCCTGTTTGCAGCACTCTATATCCTAAAATAAATTAATCATTAATACAAATAAACATGAGCTTCATTGGAGGGTATCAAAGCGATGTAAATCTCAACGGAATTAATTTTGTTGGAGATTTCCCTGTTGACCATTCCGTAGGTGGATTTGGAATTACTACGGGAGTAAATAATTATGTATTGGAACTGACCCCTGCCATTTCGCAATATCGTCAAGGGATGTTATTGGAAGTTCGGTTTACGCAACCTAATACGGGTGCTGTTACCCTAAATGTAAATGGTCTTGGAGTTAAAGCCATTAAGAAAATTACAGCAATAGGACTAGCAGATCTTGCGGTTGGTGATCTCATCAACGGCAAGATTTATTTGCTGTTATATGATGGCACAGGTTTTCAGATTGCGAATGCCAGTAGCTCTGTGCCGGATGCAACGGAAGCTCAAAAAGGAATTACACAAATAGCCACCACGCAGGAAGTTACCGTTGGTGAAGACAATACCAAATTTGTTACTCCTGCGAAATTAGCCGCTTACATAGCAAATAAAGTGACGGGCTTATGGAAAGATAAAGGTTTAATCAACTGTAGTGAAAACCCATTCTATCCGGCAGGTGTTGTTGGTGATGCTTATACCATCAGCGGAGCCGGTCAAATAGGTGGCATACAAGGGCAATTTGTGAGTGTGAGGGATGTGCTTTATTGCAGAGCGAATAATATCGGAGGCTCAGAAGCATCGGTCGGCAATTCCTGGACAATTATTCAGGCCAATTTGGAATTAGCTACGGAACTTATTCCGGGTTATTTAAAATTGGCAACTCAATCTGAAGCATCAGAAGGCATCAATAATTCGTCTGCTATTACTCCTCTCAAACTAAAAACATATTTTGATAATCGCAACGCAAGTGAGGATGTAAAGGGTATCGCAGAAATTGCCACGCAAGCTGAAGCAAATGCAGGAGTGGATGATGTAAGGATTATTACTCCATTAAAATTGCAAGTAAGATTAAACAACTACTTTAATCGTGAAGTTCTGTTTGCATTACCTGAAATTAACGTGAATCCAAATTTCTTTTTTACTCCAGGTAGAAATCAGATTGCGCTTATCAATGGAAATCTTGTTGTAGTAAGAGATTTCCGGTTTAAACCAACCAGCGTGCCTGTTACGGTGTCAGGTCATGTACTAAATTTCCCAAAACCTGTGAATGCAGGTGCTGGTTTTGCAGGAATATTGTTCGCAAACTCAGGCAACAAATTCATGTATTCGATTGATAACAATGGTCGGGTTTCTTTATTTGGAAGCTTCTACGATGCCAATGATGAGTTGTTGTTTAACATCAATCCTTATGTTGCTAAGTTCCCAATAGAATTGTATCAAACACAACCTCCTTCCTAATAACATGGCATTCACAGGTGGATATGAAAGCGACCTTGATCTCAATAATGTCAAATTAATTGGAGATTTCCCGATAGAGCATTCTCTTGGTGGATATGGTATTGCTGAACTTTCAGAGAAACATAAATATAGTGTTACACTTAATCCGGCCATCACTCAATACCGAATTGGGATGCCTTTACACATCATTTTTGCAACAGGTAATTACAGTAGTGTCACACTGAATGTAAGTAATGTGGGTGAGATACAGCTAAAGAAAAAATCAGCTGACATATCCATAAGCGGAGATTCACTGGAAGATCTTGCTGCGGGAGACATCATTGCCGGTAGGGTTTACATCCTTGTTTTTGATGGGCAGTGTTTTCAGGTGATAAATCTGGAAGCTCCTGCTATTATAGCATTTCCTATTGCTACAGAGTTTTCATCAGGACTGATTGAAATTGCTACACAGGCGGAAACGAATGCAGGTATAGATAATCAAAGAGCTATAACCCCACAAAAGCTTGCACAATATGTTGCCAGTAAAGTTACAGGATTATGGGACGACAAAGGATTAATGGATTGCTCACTCAATCCTAATTATCCCGCAGCACAGAAAGGAGATGCTTTTACGGTAAACGTAGCTGGTAAAATTGGTGGTGCAGTCGGATCGGATGTACAAGTGCGTGATGTCATTTATTGTACGGTCGATAATGCCGGAGGTACAGAAGCAGCGGTCGGAGCTTCCTGGAATGTTATACAAGGAAATTTGGTGCAAGCTACTACCGCCATTGCAGGCATTGCAAGGATTGCCACGCAAGCGGAACTGACAGCCGGAACCGATGATACCAAGTTTATCACTCCATTAAAACTGATCACTTACCTAAACAGCAAAACAAAAATGAGAACACAGATACGCTTTCAGTCCGATTCACTTCCTGAATCATCCGTTTCTTCAGGTGAGCTGACTGATTTTCATTTCGGGATTATTCCGGTCGGTGGTATTCCCGCAGGATCTACTATCCGTCAGGCATCTCTTTCTTGGGAAGGTTATATCAGGAATACTGATGTGAATAATGCCAACAGTTTCAATAGCGGAAATATGGCGATGCAGAAAGATGGTGGAGCTTTCGGCAATTATCTGAATGTGGTAACCAAACTTCAGTTGGGACCAGGCCAGCAAGTCTTTTTTCGATTTGTGGAAGATGATGTAAAAAACCTGGCTACAGGAAACGGAACTTACCTTGCCAAATTAGCCAATTTACGGTCTTCAGGAAAAGATATACTCATCGCTGGACACTGGACACTTGAAATTGATTACGAAACACCCTAATGCTTTTAAATCATGGAATATCTCAAACTCATAGCCATCTTATTCAGCGCAACCGGCTTTTGGAAATTAATAGAACTGTTAGTCAAATTTCGTTCTGACAACCGTAAGCAAGCTGCCGAAATTAAAAACCTAAATGCACAGGCAGAGAAACAAATTTCTGATAACTGGATTCAATGGTCTCAAACACTTGAAAAGCGAGTGAAGGAGCTGGAAGCGGTGGCAGAAGAAAACAAAGAACTCAAAAAACAAATTGAAAGCCAGCGTAGCCGGATCGGTGAGCTGGAGAGTAAGGTAGAGAAAGTTGAAAAGGAAAATGAGCAGCTAAGAAATCAGTTGAAGGAAATTTCAAAAACGCAGGAGCATGAATGATCAAAGCAAAGGCATGAAAATACTCTATACGGTATTTCTGCTTGCTGTAACAGCAAGAACTATAATTGCCCTCTATGACAGGTTTGCACCTAAAGAACCTGAATGCAATTGTAATAAAAAAGGTAATGGCTAATTTCTCATCAGTATGGTCAGGTACAAAAGGTTTTGAAGGAGGTTATCAGCAATTAGCTAATGACAGTGCTAACTATTGTCCTGCAAAAGGAAAACCCGGCAGTAAATTAATTGGTACAAAATACGGGATCTCTGCTATTGCCTATGGTGATTATTTCAAACGTTGTCCTACTGTGGCCGAAATTAAAAACCTTACACCGGAGCTGGCGCAAAAAATAGCTAAGAGTAAATTCTGGGATCAGGTGCAAGGCGATAAAATCAATAGCCAGCCCGTTGCACATCTGGTATTTGATAGCGTATATGGTTCCGGTAGTTACGGCCCACTTCATACCCGGCAGGCAATCAATAAATTGATGGGAAAAGGCACAGTGCAGGAATACAAATCATTTAAGTTATCCGATGATGAAGTAAACAAAATCAATAGTCTTCCATCCGGAAAATTCTTTACTACGTTATCAGAGACTCGTAAGAATTTTTTTAAAGGATTGACTTACGAAAAAGGCTACATGAACCGTATGGCGAAAATCGTTGCTATGTATGCTGGTGTGTTAGGTGATCCCGAAAAACTGGTGAAACAACACAAAGGAGGTGCACTCATCACCCTTACAGTTCTTGCCCTAGGTGTAGGAACTTTTTTATTGATACGCCACTATAGAAAGAAAAAACAGACAGGTACAATTAATACCCGAACTAAAACATAAACGATACCATGAACATTACTCGCAAACAAATCTATTGGAGTCTTGGTATTTCAGCAACTTTAATAACGGTTGGAATATTAGCTTTCAAACACAAGAAAAAAATCCGGGAAATTGCAGGAGAGGCTAAAGAAAAAGCCGGTAATTGGCTTCGCCCGGTGGCCGCTAAAATTACGAGTAAGTTTGGTTACCGTACCGATCCTAAAACGGGTAAACAAAATGCTTTTCATAATGGCCTTGACCTGGCTGTTCCTTTGAACACGCCCATTAAAAGTCCGATGCCAGGAACCGTATATAGTATTTCGACAGTTGGTGATGGAGGCAATCAAATTATTTTAAAACACGATAACGGCTATAAAACCGGTTATGCTCATCTGAGTAAAATTCTTGTCAAAAAAGGTGATAAAGTAAAACAAGGCGATGTTATAGGTTTATCAGGTAATACAGGCAAAAGTACAGGACCACATTTACATCTTACTTTAACAGATGCTTCCGGTGCAAAAGTAGATCCTGAAAAAATGATATATTTTAAGGTAGCTTAACTTTGACAAAATCAAGTATTCTTCGGCATTTTGTTTTCCGGAAAGTTATTTACCTTTAAAAAAATGACATTAACAGAAAATCAACTTTATGAACGGGTAATTAAGGAAGTTCATGAAAGTCCCAATATCACTGTTGCTCTCAATGAAAATTGCGAATACATTGCTGTTAATAGTGTCGCATGTGATTACCTGGAGATGAAAGCGAATATGTTGCTTGGTAAAAGCGCCTTGGATCTTTATCCTGAAATAACAGCATCACTCAATCACCGCAATATTTTAAAAGCTTTATCAGGTCATTCTTTAGATAATCAAAGGGTAGAAAGCAGAAAAGGTCACATTCTTCGGACATCCTACCGACCTTTTTCACTTGATGGAACAGTTAAGGCTATAGTTATCAGTGGAAAACTTCCAAGCTAATAAGAGTATTGACGTCCCGTGTATGTATAGGCATTATTTGTTAATAACGATATCATCAAGTGAAATAACAGACTTTGCATTTGTAATTTCAAACTCCCGTATGATAGGAATATAAGTATCATTTCCTTTGATTTTATAAGCAGTATCAAGAGAGTTAACAAATAGCTTATATCGTCCCTTATTGAGATATTTAAACTCAAAAGAACCATCTATCGAAGTACGCACATCATTCCCTATCGTTGTATTATCACCGTATAGGATGTAAACTCTTTCACCTGATGAGTAACCTTCCGAGACTTTAAACAATTGTGTATTGTCCCAATCATAAGCATACACTTTACCTTTAACAGATGCCCTCCCACCAGGGCCTGCTTTTTTCTTACAACTTGCTGAAGCAATTAATATACAGCTCGTTAAACCGATAAAAAATAATCGCATTGAAATTAGTGTGTTTAGTTAATGATGAACCTCGTTGAAGAACTCTTTTCATCAGCCTCGATTGTTAGCAGATAGACTCCTGCCTCTTGTCCTTCCATATTGATGACAAAATCAGCTTCATTAAGTGTACCACGTTTAGTAAAAATCTGTTCGCCTAACGCATTAAAAATAGAAATTTTAGAAGGCTTAGTTTCTCCTACATCAATTTTAAATATTCCTGATGATGGATTAGGATATAGATTGATATTACTTTTTGCATAGACCAGTTCTTTAATACCAACCGCCATTGTACCCATTGCGTTTATCTTAATAAAGATGGGATCGAAATCCGGGCCATAGCTGGCTGTTTTACCACAGGCGATATAACTGCCATCTGTCATTTCTCTGATCACATAACAATGTTCATTTTGAGAACCACCGTAATGCCTTGTCCAGGTACTATCGCCATTCATATCTAATTTTACAATCCACATATCAGGATTAACCCAACCAAAACTTCTGCTGATTGCACCAATGATATAGCCACCGTCTGAAGTAGATTGTATCATTTTAGGCGTATCTTTTTTATTGCCGCCATACACTTTGTTCCATATTACATTCCCGGAATTATCTGTTTTGATAACCCGTGTATCTATATCCATTCCTATATTGCTACTATCTCTTACAATGAATACAAAGCTGCCATCTGAATTAGCTGTAATGTAATATCCCTCATCGTTATATGCTCCACCAAAACGCTTTGTCCAAAGTGTATCTCCATTAACATCCATTTTTACTAAATACGCATCGCCTCCTGGAGAATTAAAACTGAATGTTTGCCCAACCATAATATAGCCTCCATCGCTGGTAACCTTCACACAATTCCCATAATCGTTACCTGTGCCGCCATACATCTTGCTCCATATCACAGTACCCGCAGGGTCAATCTTTATTAAGTTCGCATTTTGGTCTGAAACGCTTGGGCTATTGGATGAACCAACAATCAGATAATTTCCATCGTTAGTTGCAATAATGTCTCTGCCCATATCATTTCCAAAGCCACCATACGTTTTAGTCCAAATCATATTTCCTGAAGGATCTATTTTCATAAGCAGTATATCATAATCGCCACCACCATAGCTTTGGGAATACCCGACTAAAAAATAATTTCCATCATTGGTTGCAAGCATGTGATAAGGAAAATCGGGTTTATTGCCACCGTATGTTTTTGTCCATAATAAATTACCGTTTGCATCGGCTTTCATAATGTAAACATCACAATCATTGAAGGTGGTATTCGTAGTATAACCGGCAAGTATATAACCGCCATCGGACGTTGGCAAAACGTCCTGCGCTTCCTGGTCATACGGAGAACTTTGATATACTTTTTGGAAATAGGTTTGTCCTTTTATAACAAAGGATAACAATAACACGGCAAGCGAGAGGGAGTATTTAATCGTCATGTAGTTAGTTTACTACATAAATTTGAAAAGAACGTGCCATGAAAAAAGCACCCTGAAAAATTCAAAAAAAGTTCAATTTTTTGTAAAGATATGAGGTACTGTAGATTAATATCCTCAAATACAAATAATGAATTATAGAGGTGTGAAGTAAGATTCTTGAAAGGTGTTAAACAAGTTTTTAGTTATACCAAACAAAACATTATTCTTTATTCAAGTTGTTATATATTAAAATTTTGCCCGGATCTTACGGATTTTGCCTCTACGTCTATGGTTAAAGAAATGACCATATCGACCTCTGTAAAAGCTTGACTTCCCTCTTAAGACATAACTATAACTTACACTCATTGTCATATAACCGTCTTTGTGAGTTCTATCTCCACGCTTATTACCAATTTCTTTTTCGCTGTCGTAACCAAAATTTTTAGCAAATTTCGGATCAAGACCTTGTACCTCTCCTGTTCTGTTAGCTAACGCAGCAGCTTCAGGACTTAGGCCTGCTGGATTGGCGTAATCGCCACTTACGTCATCCAGGTAATCTGTAAAAGTCGTTCTGTAATTTAATTCATAACCAATACGGTGTTTTTTCTGAACAGTAAAATAGAATCCGACACCAGCCGGAATTGCTACTCCAACAGGAGAATATTTTTTGCCTTCAGTTTGCAAGGGACGAAGTCTTGTTCCTCCATCAAGTGTTCTTGGATCAGAATAAAACCCGCCTATGCCAGCGAAAAAATAAGCACGAAAACCATTTTTATATCTATACGTATTTCCTAAATCATTATCCTCATAAAAAAACACTTGGCCGGTTAATTCCAAATCAAACATATCATTTCTGAAATTCAAATTACGAGCGTTACGTGCAGGATTAGATGATAATTTATCGTCACCTTCAATGCGCAAATAATCTAATGCTAATTTTAGTGATAGTTTTTGGTGTACTTTATAGCGAGCGAAGCCGCCAACATTCCAGCGTGTTTTAGCCATCTTCATATCTGCTACAAAGTCACGGCGAGTTTTTTCTTTACCTCCGATGTCTCCTAAATAATTAGAAACTCCAACAGTAAAACCATAATCCCAAAGCCATTGCGCTTTAGTAATCGTGGTGATTAATGAAATGACAATAAGAAGAATAGTTTTTTTCATTTGCAATAAAAAAGTAAGTTATTTTAATAGAGAGGACTTAGGATTTGACAAAAATGATGCCATACGAATTATTTTCACCTCATTTTTTGCCTCAAACATTCAGATGCTTAATACAAAATATATTGGTCTCAATTAAGCGGTCTTTTTGACTTTCAGTCTTGCAAATTTTATTGGGAATAACTATCCTTCAAGAAGATAATTAAGTTACTGAAACCAGTAGATTTTTGGCTACTTCAGCGCTTAGAAATACTTTCTCCTTGCGATTAATCTGTACTTGCAAGGATTTGTCAAAAGCAATTATTTCTAAAAGTTTTAGTTCTTTACCTATTGTTAACCTAACCTTATTCAGATATTGTAGAAAATCTGTAGAGTGATCAACAACGCCTATCATTACACATTTTTGCCCGTTGGGAAGCAGCTACCATTAATGTAGCTTTCCGAACGGAATACACGGATTATTATGTGGGTACGTTTGCGGAAACTGGAGGTAACATTTACGATCACATCATTGCTGTTGTACCAGAGATTAGTTTCCGACCATCACCGCAAACTGTTATCAGAGCTAATTATCGGTATCACTGGAAAAGAGATTTATTGGGCAACCTACCTTCATTAGCTGCCGGCTTCCAGTTTGGATTTTCAACTTATTTTTGAGAGAATGGTTATTCAGATGTCTCAAAAATAAATGGGATGGAAAATGGCATGACCATTTTTAAATTCCAAGGTAGGCATTGGAAATTTCACAAGGTTAAGAGAATAAAATATACCTCTTAACATTTTCGATTTTGTTTTAATCTTTGAAAAATCTATATCTAAAGAAAAGTAATATTGCCGGGAGCGTATAAAGTTTATTGAATTACCATTCATATCTTTTAGCAAAAGACTATTTGATTCAGCTCCTATCATTCCATCTGCACCATATCCAAAAGAGAATGCTATCCATTTTGGCAATTTCTTTTCACCTTTTATAAATGAAAAAGGGCTTACGCTTAACCAATATATTTGTCCATTGTAGTCTTTTAAAATCTGTTCAGTATTATTTGTACCTAAGAGGTCAGGGTTATATTTTGCATATCCGCTTTTCATGTATGAAAATTTTATATGAATTCTTTGTTCATCCCATAAACCATATTGACCTATTGAAAATGTTGTTCCTAATATATTTGCCAGCATATCTCCCCCAGAAAAGCCCCAACCACTACTATATCCATCCATGATTTCTATTGCTGTCATATATCCTAAACCCAATGTGCCACCTATGTACATTTGTTGTTTTTTATTAAATCCTGCCCATTTGAAAGCATTTATCATCATTCGTGAAGATTGATAATTAGTATATACATGACCATATTTATCCATTTGGAGCCATTCTTTATTGTCGTTAAAAAAATGGAATTTACCTGTATTATAATGGCTGTACCAAACCTGATTAAGATAGATTAAAGAGCTTCCGGCAACTAACGATGTTGCAGAAAACACAATTATTTTACGTGGTTTGGTATTTGATAAAACGCTGTCTACTCGTTGCTGTGCAAGGCAAAGATTGATAGAGATGATAGCGGATAAAATATATAAAATGATTCTCAACTTTTAAAAACACAAAATGAACATATCAATCCTCAATAATTGAACAGGTATAACCTGCACTTGTAATAATATCAATAATTTTTTCGGGCTTTATTCCATAACCTTCTACTTGCATAGCATTATTATTTACTGACCAACGAGTAATACCTTTAATCTCATGCAGCAATGGTTTTATTTTTTCTTGTTGCTGTGTAGAGTTGATATTTGTTTTAAATTGAAAAATTTTCATGCGCTAAATTGGACGTTGGAAAGTAATATTATATGAAATTAAATCAAACATAATTCAGAAAAAAATAATTTTTATTGCAACTTAAAGTTGTTATAGCTTATAGCCGATTCCCCATTCAAAATAGTCAGCCGTTGCCCAATGTGTACGTAAAGTAATATTCGCAATGATGTTTTTTGTTACCATGTATCTCAAACCAATTCGGTGAAAAAATAAACCGTTATACGCTTGTTTTTTATATACGTAAACACCAAAGTCAATTGGTAATGAGAGGCGGTGCATGGTAAACGCATAACTGACCTTGGTTCCCACTTGTGCAATATCAGAAACTTTATCGGTGTGAATAGATTGATCCGTCCATACTTGTTTTGTTGCATTGTTGTATGTCATTTCAATTCCACCACCAAGACTGTTTTTATAATTTAATTTTTTGTATAGATTCAATTGCAAACCATAAGCAAGGTACTTTGGTCCGTTCGGCATTTCCAATTCTTTCATACCAATGACGGAAATAATTGAAGGTTCCCATTTACTTATAACAGGAGGGATTTTGTCTTTTTTATAGATGTACTCTTTGTTACCGAAAGCATATCCAAGACCCAAGTTGAGTGTTGCCATATTCAATCCCAAGTTAGGCGAACTAAAAGAACCATTGGAAGCATGGCTTAATCCAATTCCGGCATCCAAACGGAAAGATTTTGTAATCATCCATGTTGAACTCAATCGAAGGTTCACAAAACCATTCAGGTAAGAGCCAATGACAATATTCTTGGGATTAGTATTGATATCAAACGGTTTTGTGACATAAGCCAAGCCAGTACCTAAACGCAAATTCAAATTGAATTTCTTACCTGATTTATTTAAGCGAATATTTGTATAAGGATAAATTGCTGCTAAATGACCGAGCTGCGAATGATTGGCTAGTTCAAGATATAAAGCACCAACACCTATTTCAGGATAATTATGTATTTGTTGCCAGGCTTTATTACCATTTGTGCGAAAAATGTAATTGAGTTCTGCCCCGGAAACATAACCCTTTATAAGGTTCGCCATATTATTCCGATGGCTAATAATGAAGCCATAATGGGCTTGTCCGGATAAAATAAAATCTTTCCCCGGAGCATTTTGTGCAACAGAAAAAAGTGTAATCAATACACACCCAATGGCGCTTATAATAGTTTTGTTTTTGCGCACTCAATTACAATCATTTAAGAGACGACCAAATTATTATTTTATTCTAACTTTATGCAATACCTAAATGGTGGTATAAAATAGACCCCTACCCCTTTCTTAACAAAAAATCTTAAAAAATAACATTTTAAGTCATGGAATTGATTATTTTGTATATTTGAGCTAGTGAAAAAGTTGATAATCATATTTATATCACTTCAGATCATAAGCAACAACGCCTTTGCGGAAGAGTTGATTAAGATTCCTGCGCTTATTTCGCACTACTATCACCACTCGCAAGAACACAAAGATTCAGGTAATTTTTTTGATTTTATTCATAAGCATTATTGCGACAATCACAGCAAAGATAGACACGTAGGTGGTAAGCATGAAGAAGATAAAGACTGCAACTTGCCATTCAAACATTGTGGTAGATGCTGTCTGAATCTTCATACATCAGTTCTTGCATTTATTCCAAGCCTTCCAACTGCTGATAATATTTTTTATCAGTTTCAAAAAAGCATATTTTCGATCACAGACGATAGAATTGAAAGTCTCGATGTTTGCACTATTTGGCAACCTCCTAAATTAGCCTAATTCTAGAGGCTATAATTTCTCGCAGTTACATTAAATGTATTGGTACGCCTCCTGCGTTAATGATTTCCATTTATTAATTTTGAATGAAAAGAAAAAAAAAGCGTAATTCTATTACGCTTAGTATTGTGCTTAAGCACATTGTCATAGTTACAGCCTCCGGATTACTTTTATTTGGGATTTACCTGAAAGTACACCACTTTTTCATTCATCATATCAAATAGGATTTAATTGAACATAAACCTAGTTATATTATTCTGCCAACTTTTTGGCTTTATTCTATAAAATAAGTTAAGATATATGCTCTCAAAACAAAAAATAAAAAAATAGTCCCGTAAACTAGAAAATTATGTTAGATAAAATAATTTCATTCAGTATCAAAAATAAAATGATAATTGGCATTTTTACTATTGCCTTGATTATCTGGGGAAGCTACTCATTAAGTAAGCTGCCTATAGATGCAGTGCCTGACATCACAAACAATCAGGTGCAAATTATAACACTTTCGCCTTCCTTGGCTTCACAGGAGGTTGAACGTTTGATTACTTTTCCTATTGAGCAAACAATGGCTACTATTCCAAAATTGGAAGAAGTAAGGTCTATATCTCGCTTTGGCCTATCGGTAGTGACCATTGTCTTTAAGGATGGAGTGGATATTTATTGGGCCAGGCAACAAGTAAGCGAAAAACTGATTGCAGCTACAAAAGAAATTCCGAATGGGATAGGATCACCCGAACTATCACCTATTTCATCAGGTTTAGGAGAAATTTACCAATATGTAGTACATGCAAAAAAAGGATATGAAAAAAAATATAATGCTGCTGAATTAAGAACCATTCAGGATTGGATTATCCGAAGGCAGTTATTGGGTATTCCCGGAATTGCGGAAGTTAATAGTTTTGGTGGTATATTGAAACAATATGAGATCGCCCTAAACCCCGACCGGCTGCGCAGTTACGGCATTAGTATTGGTGATGTTTACGAAGCATTGCAGCGCAATAACCAAAATACAGGCGGTTCCTACATAGATAAAAAACCAAATGCGTACTTCATCAGAACAGAAGGCTTAATTAAAAGCCTGAGTGATATTGAGACCATTATTGTGAAAAATATTGATAACGGGGCGCCTGTATTAATAAGAGATATTGCAAAGGTTCAGTTTGGATCGGCAAACAGATATGGCGCCTTAACAAGAAATGCTGAAGGAGAGGCGGTTGGAGGTATTGTAATGATGCTAAAAGGAGAAAATTCAAATATCGTTGTCACTGCTGTAAAGGAAAGAATTGCGGATATAACTAAGTCTCTGCCTGAAGGCGTTCAAATAGAGCCCTACCTGGATCGTAGTGAATTAGTAAAAAAAGCAATTGACACAGTTAAAAACAATTTGATTGAAGGTGCCTTGATTGTCATATTCGTTTTGGTATTATTTCTTGGTAATCTCAGGGCTGGATTGGTAGTGGCATCTGTTATTCCATTAGCAATGTTATTTGCCATTAGTATGATGAATTTATTTGGCGTATCAGGTAATTTAATGAGCTTAGGTGCAATTGATTTTGGATTGGTAGTAGACGGTGCCGTTATTATAGTTGAGGCCACACTGCACCATTTACATTATAGAAGCAATAAAAATAAATTAACACAAACCGAAATGGATGGTGAAGTATACCATGCAGCTGTTCAAATAAGGAGTTCTGCGGCTTTTGGCGAAATTATTATTCTTATTGTTTATCTGCCTTTATTAGCCCTAGTTGGTATCGAAGGGAAAATGTTCGGGCCAATGGCACAGACCGTATCTTTTGCCATTTTAGGAGCTTTCATTTTATCGCTGACTTATGTGCCAATGGCGTCAGCTTTATTTTTAAGTAAAAAAATACCAACTAAAAAAACTTTCTCTGATAAAATGATAGAGTTCTTTCAGCGTTTGTATACACCAATTTTGATTGGGGCTTTGAAACGTAAACTCTTAACCGTTGCTTCAGCCGTAGGATTATTTATTGTTTGTATTATCATTTTTATGAATATGGGGGGGGAGTTTATTCCAACTTTAGAAGAAGGGGATTTTGCTGTGGAAACAAGACTTTTGACTGGGAGCTCCATGAGCGAAACAGTTGAAAAAGTAACTATGGCATCTGATATTCTAATAAAAAAATTCCCTGAAGTGAAAGAAATTATTGGAAAAATAGGGGCTGCCGAAATCCCAACAGATCCAATGCCTATGGAAGCATGTGACTTAACTATTATGCTAAAGCCAAAATCTGAATGGACTTCCGCACATGATCGAGAAGAATTGGCGAATAAAATGCAGGAAGCACTTGAGAATATTCCGGGTGTTAATTTTGGGTTCTCACAACCGATACAATTACGTTTTAACGAACTAATTAGCGGTGTGAGACAGGATGTAGGAATCAAAATATTCGGAGATGATATGGACGAATTAGCAACCTTAGCTGAAAAGATAGGAAAACTCTCCGGCACTACGGAAGGAGCAAAAGACATTTATGTTGAAAAAGTAGGTGGTTTGCCTCAAATAGTAGTTAACATAAACCGTGGTCAATTGGCCAAATTCGGACTGGATATTGAAACCGTGAACCAGGCAGTAAATACGGCATTCGCAGGGCAATCTGCCGGTATAGTTTATGAAGGAGAGAAAAGATTTGACCTAGTGTTAAGGCTGGATAAACAAAGCCGTCAAACATTAGCAGATGTTCAAAATCTATATGTAAGTAATAAAACAGGTCAGCAAATTCCATTAAGTCAGTTGGCTGATGTCAGTATGAAAATTGGGCCTAACCAAGTCCAAAGAGAAGAAGGAAAACGCAGGATTATTGTTGGTTTCAACGTTCGAGGCCGTGATATAGCAAGTGTAGTGAAAGAGATACAAGGTAAGATTGATGCTAATGTTAAGTTACCTTCGGGCTATTTTATTCGTTATGGCGGCCAGTTTAAAAATCTAGAGGAAGCCTCTAAACGTTTATCGATTGCAGTACCGGTATCATTGGCGCTAATTATTTTGTTATTGTATTTCACTTTCAGTTCATTCAATCAGGCACTTTTAATATTCAGTGCGATTCCAATGGCCGCAATAGGTGGTGTTTTTGCATTACTCTTAAGAGGCATGCCGTTTAGCATTTCAGCTGGTGTAGGTTTTATCGCTTTATTTGGTGTTGCTGTTTTAAATGGTCTCGTTTTAATTGGTGAGTTTAACCGGCTGAGAGCATCCGGGCTTACAGATATTAAAGAAATCATTTTAAAAGGAACTTCGGTGAGGTTAAGGCCGGTATTAATGACAGCTTTTGTTGCCTCTTTAGGATTTTTACCTATGGCTTTAGCCACTAGTAACGGTGCAGAAGTACAAAGGCCCCTTGCAACGGTTGTGATCGGCGGCTTAATAAGTAGTACAATCCTGACTCTGGTTGTATTGCCATGTTTGTTTATTTATTTTGAAAAAATGCGTAAAAAATTCGTTGACAAAAAAATGGTTGCAGTTAGTATTATTTTACTGACACTGATTCCCCAATTCTCATCTGCGCAAAATGGTAAAGTAATAGATGACTGGATTTCGGCTGCACTTAAAAACAATAATTCGCTTTTAGCTGCGGATAAGGAAATACAGCAATATCAATTTCTAAGAAAAACGGCCAGTGATATTGGAAAAACCAATGTTAATCTAACTTATGGTCAATACAATAGTTATGCAAAAAGCGATAATAATATAACTATTTCGCAATCCATTCCCTTTCCAACTACCATTGCCGCCAAAAACAAATTGGCAGGCTCTTATTTGGAAGGAAGTATGCTAAAGAAAAAACTTACTGAAACTGAGGTGATCTATAATGTTAAGCAGATATATTATGATTGGCTGTATCTTAATCAACGAAGAGAATTATTACTAAAGCGCGATAGCTTATATAGTAACTTAACTAAAGCATCTGACTTAAGGTATAAAACGGGTGAATCAACCTTGTTGGAAAAATCAACTTCTGAGGCTAGAAGCAGGGAAATAAAAAACCAGTTGGAGCAATTGGAAAATGACCGCAATATTATCAGTTCTCGTCTGAAAGCTATTCTAAATAGTGCTCCTGCTAATTTTACAGATTCTCATAATGATGAAGCGATATTAAGCTTTAAAGTGGATTCAGCTTTAAGCGCTAAAAATCCCTACGTTATGTATATCAAACAGCAAATTCAGATAGCTGAAAATCAAAAGAAGGTAGAAAAAAACACTTTACTCCCCGATATAACATTTGGCTATTTTAATCAGACGCTTTATGGAGTGCCTTATGGTAATGATTTAACTACTGCTCCTTTGGCTGGATATGGGAATAGATTTCAGGGCTTTATGGCTGGCGTAGCCATTCCCTTATGGATAGGGCCTCAAAGAGCTAAAATAAAAGCAGCAGAATTATTAAAAGAAAATACCGAGCTGGTTTATAAGCAAGCTGAAAATAATATCATTGCTGAAATCACTGCTGCTTACGAACAGTATTTGAAAGGGCAAAGATCCCTGGCATATTATAAAGAAAGCGGCATGCCAAATGCAGCACTGATTTCCAGTAAAAGTACCTTATCATTTCAAAAAGGTGAAATCAGCTATGCAGAGCATGTTATAAACTTGCAACAGGCGGAAGACATCAAGCAAAATTATTTAAGCACACTGCTTGATTATAACCGCAGTATTATCACATTAGAATTTTTATCAGGATTAACGAAATAAAACAAACAATTATGAAAAACATAAAACATATCACCTTTATAACACTTATTGCTTGCCTCATTTTTACTTCTTGTGGAGAAAAAAAAGCAGAGGAAGAATCAGAAAAACATGAAGAAGCGTCATCAGTTGCAGAGCTTACAGAAGATCAGGTGAAAACGATTGGAATAGAGGTTTCGCCTGTATTAGAAAGAGAGCTAAGTGGTACTATAAAAACTACAGGAAAATTGGACGTGCCACCGCAACAATTAATAAGTGTAGCCATTCCTTTTGGAGGCATTTTAAAGCAAATTAATTTATTACAAGGTTCCCAAGTTAAAAAAGGACAATTGATTGCTGTTATAGAAAATCCTGATTATATCCAGATGCAGCAGGACTACATTGAAGCAAAATCTCAACTGGATTTTGCAAAGTCTGATTTTGAAAGACAAACAGAACTTGCGAAAGAAAATGTAAATGCTCAAAAAACCCTGCAACAATCAAAGTCAACCTATAACACACTTGTGGGCAAAACAAACGGACTGAAAGCAAAATTGAAGATTTTGAATTTGGATATCGAATCGATTGAAAATGGAAATATACAATCTTCCATAAATATTTATTCGCCAATCAACGGGTATTGCACGCAAATAAGCACAAACATTGGCGCTTTCATCAATCCACAAGATGTAATTTTCAAATTGGCGGATACTGAAAATATGCACGCAGAGTTGACCGTCTTTGAAAGAGACCTTCCAGTACTTGCTGTAGGTCAAAAAGTTTTGTTTACACTTTCTAATGAAAATAAAGAACGAACCACAACAATTAGTTTAATAGGTCGTGAAATCGGACAGGACAGAACTGTTCAAGTCCATTGTAATTTATCAGCCGCAGACAAGGATTTATTGCCAGGTAGTTATTTTACTGCCATAATAGAAACGGGAAACAGCAAAGTGGCCACTTTGCCTGATGGAGCAATTGTCAATTTTGAGGGTAAAAATTATGTATTTGTATTTAAAGGCACTGAAAATGTAAAATCGAAAGAAGGCGAAACGCAAACAAAATCAGTTTATGACATGAAAGAGGTTGAAACGGGAATTTCAGAAGGTGGTTATACAGAATTAAAAAATACTGCAATTGACAAAAAAGATCAGTACGTAGTAAAAGGAGCTTATTCTTTATTATCAAAACTTAAAAATAGCGAAGAAGAAGAGTAATAAGATGAAATATGGTATAGATAAATTATATGGGCGGGGGCTTGGTTCCTTTTGGATATATAATAGATGTATCTTTTTTCATAGCCAGGTCTCACGCCCGCCATATTTTAAAAAACATAAAACCATGACAACATATTTTGGTTCATCAAGCTATGCACTTCTTCCCGCTCTGGCTATCCTGACTGCGGTGTTGAATGTATTTAAGAAAAGGGTGAGTAAAGTGTTTACGGACACTCTACACATTTTTGCTATAGGTTCAATCTTATCAGTTGTAGTCGTAAAACTTATGCCAGCTGTCATCAGACAGCATCGAACGCTAGAGACATGTGTTGGCATAGGGCTGGGAATAATTGCAATGACGCTAATAACACATTTCTTTGACAAGCAAAATTATAAACTGGAAAATGTACGTCCCAAAGATAGTAGATGGAAAGCAGTACTTATTATCATTGCTATTCATCTTTCGGTAGATGGTCTTGCACTTGGAATTGGTTTTTCATTTGGCAAAGTAGAAGGCATTTTATTAGCAACGGCAATGGCTTTAGAAGCCTTTTCTTTGGGTCTAACAGTAATAGAAATTTGTAAAGAAGAAGAAAGAAGTTCTAAAAAAACAATACTATACTTGAGTTTATTATCTATTCTATTTATTGTAACAGCTACGATCATCTTATTATTGCTTCCCCAACTACCTGAACGATGGATGAAAATCATTCTGCCATTTGGGGCAACTTTACTGTTCACAAAAGTATTGACATCAGAAGTTAGAGAAAGCAAAGTATACCGCAATACAACTTTATTGGCAATAGGATTCGCTGTTTTTTTAATTATCGGATTGCTGGTATAAAATGTAAAACAAGAAATGAATACTAAAAGAAAAATAAAATGACGGCACTTCTCAATATAATGATTTATGCTCTACTACCGGTGGTATCTATTATCATCGGTGGTTTAACAGGTTTAGTAAGAAAGCCAAGTGGCGCATTTATTAGTGGAGTACTTCATTTCGCTGCGGGGGTCGTGTTTTCTGTTGTAGCGGTAGAGTTGCTTCCTGATATCATCAAGCAACACAAACCATTGGAAGTAGGAATTGGTTTCGGTTTGGGAATAGCAACCATGCTACTCATAAAACACTATGTTGAAAAACTGGAAGCTAAAGAAGAAGGTAAAGAAAAAAAAGGCGCATTACCGATGGGCTTACTGATAGCGATGGGAATTGATCTTTTAATAGATGGTCTACTGCTTGGTGTTGGCTTTGCTGCCGGAAATAAAGAAGGAATTTTATTATCAGTTGCGTTGGCGCTGGAAGTGTTTTCGCTGGGTTTGGCAGTTACGCTGGCTTGTAGTAAAAGTGCAGTTTCCAATAGAAAGATGGTTATGATCCTAGTAGGGCTTGGCTTAACTTTTTTTGTTGGGGCAATCATTGGTATTACGTTACTTGCAGGTCTTTCACAGGAAATGTTGGAACTGGTGCTATCATTTGGGTTAGCTGCTTTGCTATTCCTGGTTACAGAAGAGTTATTGACTGAAGCTCATGAAGAAAAAGAATCACCCTGGCAAACCGCTTGTTTTTTCTCCGGGTTTCTAATATTTCTCTTAATAGGAATGTCAATTTAAAAACAAATAAATTAAAATTAACTAATATGATAAAAATGGCTTCTTAGCCTGCTACAGTAAAAAGATGATTAAGCTTACTTCCATATTTAAGAGCCTTATGTTTGCTCCCCTCTTTATAACCACTATTGTAAAAGCTCAAAGCTATAACTATTACTTTGGTAACATTCATGCTCATTCTTCCTATTCAGATGGCAACCAGGATAGCTTGTCTTCTCAAATGACAACGCCTTTTCAGGATTTCACTTACGCAAAGCAATCACAGCATGTGGATTTTTATGGTATCAGTGATCATAACCATGCACAAGCTGGAATGGTTTCACCTACTTATTTTCATAAAGGTCTACGCCAAGCTGATTCAGCCAATGTTGATGGAACGTTTGTGGCTTTGTATGGAATGGAATGGGGTGTGATTTCAGGAGGGGGACACGTATTGGTTTATGGGTACGATTCTTTGATTGGTTGGGAAGCGAACAATTATGATGTATATGTCGCCAAGAATGATTACCGTTCATTATGGAAAAAAATCAATGCCAAAAACGGAGCATTTGCGTATCTCGCCCATCCTAACACAGGAGACTATGATAATATACTTGCTACTTCTGTCAGTCAAATTGCTGACAATGCAATCATCGGTTTGGCTGCTCGCAGTGGTCCGGCAAACTCAAGCAATACAACGTATTCTAATCCTTCCACTTCTAACAATATCACGGATTATAATAATGCTCTACGACAAGGCTATCACACTGGTGCTGGACTAGATCATGACACTCATAATTCGGTATTTGGTCGCCAATCAGCAGGAAGATTAGTGGTATTAGCAACATCTCTCACAAGAGCAAATATTTTAGACGGATTAAAACGGATGCGATTTTACAGTTCGGATGATTGGAACGTGAAAATCAATTTCTCCATTAATGCACAGCCTATGGGTTCGATATACACACAAGCGGGTAGTCCGACTTTATCTGTTAGTATATCAGATCCTGATGGAGAGAATACATCATCCATTACGGTGTATTATGGTATTCCAGGTAGCGGATCTTCTCCAACTGCATTGACTTCCAGTTCAAATACTAATACGTTGACCTATGCCCATACGATTAATAACAATACCAGCTACTATTATTACATCCGTGTGGTGCAAGCTGATGGAAATACAATGTGGACATCACCCATTTGGTATAAGAGAAATGATGCGGTTACAAATAATGCCCCTGTCGCTGCGTTTTCATCAACAGCAGATACCATCTGTCCAGGACAAGAAATTACCTTGATGGATAATTCCTGGAATAGCCCGACTTCATGGAGCTGGTCTATGCCGGGTGGTACATCTTCCACATCTAGTTTTCAAAACACCAATGTGTCGTATTCAGCAACAGGAAATTACCAGGTAACATTGGTAACCACAAATAGTAACGGCAGTAGTGCTTCAGTAACCCGAACCATCGTAGTAGGCCCACCAGTAACACCAAGTATTACGGTGAATGGAAATACATTAACATCCAGTTCTACAGTCAATAATCAATGGTTTTACAATAACACCATAATCAATGGAGCAACCGGGCAGAGTTATATAGCAACGCAGCCGGGAGACTATTATGTAAGGGTTGGAAACAGTTTCTGTTTTTCTAATTCAGACACATTAAATCTGAATACCATTAATGGTGTTAAAGAAAACAGCTCGCTTGCATCTATCAATGTTTTTCCTAATCCCACCAACGGATTAGTAACTATTGAGTTGAACGAATTTTCAGCCGGTAGTTTCCTTGTCGAAGTCATCAATATGGCCGGACAGCTCATTACGAATAAATGGGTGAATGATTGTGCAACTCAATGTAAAATAGCTATTGACTTGAGTATATATCCAAAAGGAGAATATGTAGTGAAAATTAGAACCATTAAAGGATCACTGACCAAAAAAATCATGCTCAAATAAAGATGAAATGGATCTTTTACATAACGATGTTTGTTCTTGGTGCATGTATTGCACTCAACCTCTATTTCCTTTTCCACATCAGCATTTACCGCTCTCTATACGGCCTTATTTTATCTATTAGCACAGGTATTTCATTCCTTATTTTTTTAATTACAGTAATTATTAGAAAACGAAAACTTAAAAAATCACTTCATGCAGAGTACGACAAAATTTTCAGTAAAAATTAAAAAAGCTTTGCGTGTTTTAGGACCTGGTTTGATAACTGGTGCAAGCGATGATGACCCTTCAGGGATTGCTACGTATTCCCAGGCAGGCGCTGGTTTCGGATTTTCCACACTTTGGACTGCGTTACTAAC
>JACQAK010000164.1 GCA_016194985.1 Bacteroidota bacterium | reverse complement strand
GTCTGTGAATCAACTTTTATACAAAGCCTCCATTTACACCGGAAATTTGGAAGACGGTTGTTACTTTGTTACTATTAAAGGCAACAACATAAACGAAACAAAAAAAATCATTATTCAAAAATAAAAACTGTACTAAATTTATGTTCACTAAAGATTCTGTTATTGGTATTGTTGGATCAGGAGCCATGGGAAGCGGTATAGCTCAGGTAGCGGCTACTGCAGGACACAAAACAATTGTTTATGATACCAACATTACTGCACTGGAAAAAGCTAAAACCAATTTAACTAATTCGCTTGGCAAATTAGTGGAGAAACAAAAAATTACGGCAGATAAAGCCCAAACTATTTTGAGTCTTACCTCCTACTCCAGTTCTATTCAGGATTTTAAATCCTGTCATTTAATTATTGAAGCTATTGTAGAAAACATCGATGTTAAACAATCTGTGTTTAAGGAATTGGAAAGTATAACTTCCGAAACCTGTGTATTAGCATCTAATACCTCTTCCTTATCCATTACCTCCATCGCATCCGCTTGTCAAAAACCTGAAAAGGTCATTGGAATACATTTCTTTAATCCTGCTACATTAATGCCTTTGGTAGAGATCATTCCGGGCGTTGCTACCGATTCTGTTATTGCTAACCATTGCCAGACTCTGATCAATAGCTGGGGAAAAGTAACCGTGATGGCAAAAGATACACCCGGATTTATTGTGAATCGTGTAGCCCGTCCGTTTTATAGCGAAGCGCTTCGTATTTATGATGAACAATTGGCCGATATGGCCACCATTGATTGGGCGATGAAAGAATTTGGCGGCTTTAAAATGGGACCTTTTGAATTAATGGATCTTATTGGACATGACGTCAACTATGTAGTTACCGAAACCGTTTGGAAACAATTTTACTTTGACCCCCGATTCAGGCCTTCCTTAACTCAAAAACGTTTGCTGGAAGCTAAATTTTTAGGCAAAAAAACCGGCAGAGGCTTTTACGATTACCGGGAAGGTTCTTCTTTACCGGAACCTAAGAAAGATGAAGCGTTGGCAAAATATATTGTCAACAGAGTGCTTTGTATGCTGATTAACGAGGCCTGTGATACCAAATATCTGGGTATTGCCTCTGCTACAGATATTGACTTAGCCATGACCAAAGGTGTTAATTATCCGAAAGGCTTGCTCAAATGGGCCGACGAAATAGGAATAGCTCAGGTTTTAAATACCTTAAATGAATTATATGATGATTATCAGGAAGATAGATACAGAGCTTGTGTATTATTGAAACAAATGGTAAAACAAGGCAAACTGTTTTATTAACCAGCCAATGTGTCAAACCAATGAGTGTAACTATTTGGAAATTAAAATTATAATCTTTAGATTTGGATAACAAAAACACTATCACAATGAAAAAACTTATTTTATCTGCCCTTTCGGTATTTGTTATAGGAAGCATCGTATTTATTTCCTGTAAACCAAAAAACGACAATGATGCCATTACTCCTACTTATAAGGATGAGGCACAAGGCGGAACAGGAAATAATCCTAATATTACTAATGTTACTACTACCGGCACAATTGCTACAACGTCTACACAACAAAACTCCAGCATGAGCGGGATTGGTGTAGGGTCTGCATGGCAAAGTTCGGGTTGCCAGGCAGGACAAACCTGTTTAGTTAATACAAATTCAAGTACTAATACAACCATTTCTGTATGTTTTTCAGGTACAATTACTGCCGGATCTTATCAATTAGTTAACAATAGCAGTTTGTTAGGACCAGGAAAAGCATTTATGACTGTTACCAATCCTCCTAGCCAGGATGCAGGAAGTGTATGGTACTCCGGTGCAGGAACAATCAACGTTTCTTTAGGAAGCCCATCAGGTATTACCGCAACTTTTTCAAATATTGCCTGCTACAAAACACCGGGATCATTTTACAGTGTAACTGTTTCTGGTCAGGTTGGTTGTTTATAATCTTTAAGAATATTAATTTAAGGCTCTGCAATAGCAGGGCCTTTTTTATTTTACGGAAACACTTCATCACATAATTGCCCGATTAAAACGTTCTTATACACTCGACGTGAGAGCGCTGTCGCTTATGCGCATTGGTATAGGCTGTATTCTATTAACAGATCTGATCATTCGATCCTTATCCATTAAAGCATTCTTTACGGATGAGGGTGTATTGCCTATTGAGATATTAAAACAATATAACTGGAGTCCGGTTTATTTTTCATTTCACGCTATAAGTGGTGATTTATGGTGGCAGATATTACTGTTCATCATCAATGCCTGTTGTATCATTTTATTAATTATTGGGTTCAGAACTCGCTTATTTACGTTTATTTGCTGGGCATTTTTAACATCCCTGCAAAATCGTAATCCCTTTATTCTTCAGGGAGGAGACGACTTATTACGGATCCTGTTATTTTGGGCAGTGTTCTTGCCATGGGGCGAACGCTTTTCGGTACAAAAAAAATCAAATTATTCTACCGATTATTTTTCGGTAGCAGCTATTGGTTATCTACTACTTCCCTGCTCTGTTCTGTTTTTTTCGGCTCTTCTAAAAACATCTCCTGAGTGGCGCTCTGAAGGCACAGCCTTATACTATGCTCTCAGTCTCGATCAAATCAGAATGCCTTTGGGTACGTTTTTATATCAGTTTCCCGGCCTGTTAAAAGCCTTGACATTCATCACTTTTTATATAGAGCTGTTAGCGCCTCTTTTGATCCTGTGTCCTTTTGTTTCAAAAAAAATAAGGTTATTTGGTATTATCTGCATTTGTTGTCTGTTTATAGGCATTGCGTTCACTTTATACGTGGGGTTATTTTATATCATCAGTATTGTTTCGTTGATAGGCTTATTACCATCATCTGTTATGGATTGGTTTGAAAATCATTGTTATAAAAATAATACTGAAATCAATACGGCAAACAATGATGAATATAAGTCCTCGTCTGTTAATCACTTTTTTTATTTACTTAAAAATTACGCGTTAATTGCAGTTATTATTTTTTGTTTGATGATGAACTTAGGAAGTGTGAAAGCTTTTCCTTATGGGTTAGATCCCACGATTGTGAGTTATGGAAAAATACTGAGACTGGAACAAAACTGGGGAATGTTTTCCCCAAGTATATTAAAGGACGATGGATGGTTTGTATATAGCGGTTTAAATGATAAACTGCAATATATTGATGTAAAGCATAACCGATCGTTGGTGAGTTATACAAAACCGAACATTGGCGTTACTGAATTTGAAAGCGACAGATGGCGGAAGTTTCAGGAAAATTATACCTTTAACAATAATAATTACATGCGCCCCTTTTATTGTAAATACCTCTTGCGCAAATGGAATAAAGAACATCCGGATAATCACATTTCTGATCTGACTATCTTTTTTATGAAAGAAACGAGCTTACCCGATTATCAAACCAAACCTATTGAAAAAACAGCTGTATGCTATTGCCAGGATAAGGAACAATGAACGTTAAAACCATATTAACTTATATCAATTACCGATTAACATCATATACTGAACATGATTTGCATTCTCCTTTTCTGTATAATTTTTACATGGAGTTAATCAGAAACGAACACCCCTTTGGCGACTTTGAAATATTAAACACTCTCAGAAAGCAATTACAAAAAGACACCACAAGTATTACAGTTACTGATTTTGGTGCCGGTTCCAAAAAATTAAATTCCGATAAGCGCGTTATTAGTCAAATAGCCAGACATGGAATTGCACAAAAAAAACAAGCCGAATTTTTATACCGATTGATCAATAAATATACACCAAATACTATTATTGAACTTGGAACCTCGATTGGATTAACCAGTTTATATTTATCCAAAGCGGCTACAAAATCCACTGTATATACCATAGAAGGATGCCCCAACTTATACCGGTATGCGCAGTCTTTATTTAAGGAACATCAGTCGAAAAACATACAGGCTATCCATGGAAATTTCAACACTGAATTACCAAAACTACTGACTCATATCAAATCTCTGGACTTGCTGTATGTAGACGGAAATCACGCTTACGAACCTACCATGAATTATTTCAAAATGGCTCTTCAAAAAAAGCATGTCAACTCTATTTTTATTTTTGATGATATCTACTGGAGCGATGATATGCAAAAAGCATGGAAAGAGATCTTCGAGCACAAAGACGTTACCCTGAGTCTTGATTTATTTTATTTTGGAATCGTGTTTTTCAGAACGGAACAAAAAAACAAAGAACATTTTGTTCTTAAATTCTAATTTGATCCTACTTAGCGGGAGGCTTTTAGTTTAACAGGGATGAATATATCTTCTTCCGAATCCGGATCTGCATTTTTATAATTAGCCCCCAGTAGTTCAAAATGAGGTCTGTTATCCAGTTCATAATCTGAGTTTGGTAACCAGGATGAAAAGATGTATTGAAATATGCTCCTATCCAAACTTGAACCTGTATAATGAAACACCGCATATAATCCACCTGCTAGTGTATATGTTTCCATATCGCCCGGTACCGAATCAAAATCAGTTACTTCTACAGCGGCCCATTTCACAAATGTATTAGCAGGGTTAAATTGACGGAAGTACGACACATCATATTCCTGCAGCGAATATAACTCTGCTCCAATTACATTGTTAATATGCTTTCTGTGCTGCATAAAGCTTTTCCATAACTGTCCGGTTTTATTATCAGACAGCGACATGATCATACACTTACCTATAAGTTTTTTTGTGCTTAATACTTTGATTTGAGGTTGTATAGACATAACGAATTGATTAATGTTTTATCCCAATCATAATTAAATCGACTGTTTTGGTTCCGTCTTTCTCCGGATAATCCTGCCGGTGAACATATATTACCTGAAACCCATTGATATGAAAGGCTTCGGACAGGTAATCCTGCTGATGATAATGCATGAATATCTCATCTCCGGTGCTTCCTTTTCTAAGTCCAGATTGATGATAATCATCTTCCATGGTACTGATGTAAAACACACCATCGGGATTCAAAAGCGCATAAGCATCTCCTATTAATTGAATGGCATCTTCCTTTGATAAGTACGGCAAACAAAAGCCGCACATAATGGCATCATATGTCTGATGCAGTTGTTTAAGATCTCGGCAGTCCATTAACTGAAAATTAGCCGTAGGGTTATTTACTTTAGCCAGCTCTATCATATTCGGCGCGAGGTCTGTTCCCAATATCTTCAAATCAGCACGCTTGTGTAATAAATAACGTGTAATATTTCCGGGGCCACAGGCTAACTCCAGAACATCGGCCTGTTGTTTTTTAATGTGTTCACAAAACACATCAAACGTATCATGATACGCCGATACATCCATAAATTTTTCCTGATAAGTACTGGCGAGCTTATTGAATACGCCAACAGCTATTTCGGTTTTATCCATATATAAAATACAAGCTACTTACTTCCAAATATAACTATAAAAGTAGTGTTGGGAATAAAATATATTAAATACGC
>JACQAK010000163.1 GCA_016194985.1 Bacteroidota bacterium | reverse complement strand
GTGCAGCAAAGGTTTTATCCACTTATTCGCAAAAGCCTGCACAAACTATTCACAAAAAAATATTCAGGAAAATACCTACACATGACGGTGGTGTGCAGTTTACATTAGGAGAAAATTTACACAGGAATACTGTATTCATAGTAGATGAAGCCTCCATGATCGGATTGGATAATCCCAACTCCGAATCGGTATATGCCAGTTTATTGGAAAGTTTATTTGAATACGTATACTCCGGTGATAATTGCAAATTAATTTTAGTGGGTGATACAGCCCAATTACCGCCCGTAGGAAGCAATGAGAGCCCTGCTTTGAATATTGATTTTTTAAAAGCGGCTTATCATCTCCATATCAAGCATATTGAATTAAAGCAAGTTGCCCGACAACAGGATGCCAGCGGCATTCTTTTAAATGCTACGCATTTAAGGGAGTGTATCTTAAATTTTGACGACGAATTCCCAAAACTGCAAACATTTCCGGATGTGATACGATTAAGTGGCGATGAGCTGGAAGACGCACTCAACAGTGCTTACAGCAAATATGGATTTAATGATGTCCTGATCGTAACACGAAGTAACAAAAGAGCCAATTTATTTAATCAGGCCGTAAGAACGCGAATCAGGTACATGGATGATGACCTCTGTGGTGGCGATTTAATGATGGTGGTGAAGAATAATTATTTCTGGCTGGATGAAAAATCGGAAGCGGGATTCATTGCCAACGGAGATAGTTTGCTTATTAAGAAGATATTAGGGAGAAAAGAAATCTATGGGTTTAATTTTGCGGAATGCATTGTGGAGTTGTGTGATTATGCCAGTTCTCCGGAAATTACGTTAAATCTTTTATTAGATGCTATCCCAACGGATACATCTGCTTTAACCAAAGAACAGCAGCAATTTTTGTATGAGGCTGTGATGGAAGATGTTGCTGATCAGCCCATCAAAGGACTGAGAATGGCATATCTAAAGAATAGCCCGTATTTTAATGCTTTGCAGGTAAAATTTAACTATGCGGTTACCTGTCATAAAGCCCAGGGTGGACAATGGCCCTGTGTGTTTATTGATCAGGGATATTTAACCAAAGACATGCTGAATGTAGAGTATATTCGTTGGTTGTATACAGCATTTACAAGAGCCAGCGAGAAGGTGTATCTGATGAATTTTTCGGATGAGTTTTTTGACGCATAACCAAGGTCTTCAGTATTTTGAATACCATACAGCGCTATTATCTTAGCCCCGATTGCAGCGGCATCCTTTTTGGCAACTGATTGCACCAAAACGTGATTGGAAGTTGCCAAAAAGATAAAGCGGAAAGCGGGAAAAAGCTCCAAATTATTTTCATTTTCAGGCAATTAAAGTATGGCAAAATCGTTATATTCGCATGATTCAATTTATAGTGTAGAATGACGACTCTTACCAAAAAAATACAAATGGTTGACTTAAAGGGTCAATATGAAAAAATAAAAGCAGAAGTTGATGCAGGAATTCAGGAAGTAATTAATACAACGGCTTTTATTAACGGGCCGGCAGTAAAAGAATTTCAGGCTGATTTAGAAACCTATTTACAGGTAAAGCATGTGATCCCCTGTGCCAATGGAACGGATGCTTTGCAAATTGCCATGATGGCTTTGGATTTGAAGCCAGGCGATGAAGTAATTACGGCAAGCTTTACCTATGTGGCAACGGCCGAAGTAATTGGTTTATTAGGCCTGACACCGGTTTTGGTAGATGTATATCCTGATACATTTGACATTGATGTTGAAGCTATTGAAAAAGCAATTACTCCAAAAACCAAAGCCATTGTGCCTGTGCATTTATTTGGACAGTGTGCCGATATGGAACGTATCATGGCTTTAGCAAAAAAACATGGGTTATATGTGATTGAAGATGTTGCACAGGCTATTGGTGCAGATTATACATTCAGCGATGGCAGAAAAGCCAAAGCAGGGACTATTGGCACCATAGGATGTACCTCGTTTTTTCCAAGCAAAAATTTAGGCTGTTATGGAGACGGGGGAGCCATGTATACCAATGATGATGCATTGGCAAAAAAATTACGAATGGTTGCTCATCATGGGCAAAGCGTGCAGTATGTGCATGATGTATTAGGTGTTAACTCCCGTTTGGATACAATACAAGCTGTTGTATTAAAAGCAAAATTAAAACATCTGGATGAGTACGCTGCTGCCAGAAATAAAGCAGCTGCCTATTATGATAAGGCATTGGGCAATCATCCAAAATTGAAAACACCTGCAAGAGCCAAAAACTCTACACATGTTTTTCATCAATACACATTACAATTAAATGGTATTGACAGAAGTAAATTGAGAGAGCAACTAGCGGAACGTGGTATACCGGCCATGATCTACTACCCTATTCCATTACACGAGCAAAATGCTTACAAAAGTGATCGCTTTAAAAAAGGTGATTTTCCGGTAACTGAAAAATTATGTGCAACGGTTTTATCACTGCCTATGCATACCGAAATGGACGAAGAAACATTAAAATATATTTGTACAAACCTTTTAGAACTAATAAATTAAAATTGACACATTGTCAAATTATCGAATTAACACATTGAATTTATGAAAGTAGCAATTGTAGGAACAGGATATGTAGGATTAGTAACAGGCACATGCTTTGCAGAAGTAGGCATGGATGTAACCTGTATTGATATTGATCAAAAGAAAATAGACAATTTACATAAAGGGATATTACCGATCTACGAACCAGGTTTAGAGGAAATGGTAACCCGTAACGTTGAGAAAAAACGTTTACATTTTTCCACGTGTTTAAAAGATAGTATACAAGGGGCTGAAGTGGTATTTATAGCTGTAGGCACTCCTCCTGATGAAGATGGTTCTGCTGATCTAAAGTATGTTCTGGCAGTGGCTTCCAGTGTTGGTGAACATATGCAACATCCATTGGTGATTGTTACCAAAAGTACAGTGCCTGTTAGTACTGCCGAAAAAGTACGAAAAGCATTAGCTGAGCAATTAGCAAAACGTGGATCGAACCTGGATTTTTATGTAGCTTCCAATCCCGAATTTTTGAAAGAAGGTGCCGCTATTGATGATTTTATGAAACCTGATAGAATTGTGGTGGGAGTTGACAGACCTGAAGCCGAAGAATTGATGCGTAAATTATACAAACCGTTTTTAATGAATGGGCATCCGATTTATTTTATGGATATTCCTTCTGCCGAAATGACCAAATATGCGGCAAATGCCATGCTGGCCACAAAAATCAGCTTTATGAATGACATCGCCAATCTTTGTGAAATTATGGGTGCTGATGTAAACATGGTTCGTAAGGGTATTGGTAGCGACGCCCGTATTGGAACTAAATTCATATACCCGGGTGTTGGTTATGGTGGAAGCTGTTTTCCTAAAGATGTAAAAGCGTTAATTAAAACAGCCAAAGAAAACAAATACGATATGCGTATTTTAAATGCTGTGGAGAATGTAAATGAAAGTCAGAAAGAAGTATTGTTTGACAAAGTAAAGAAACATTTTAACGGTGATTTAAAAGGAAAGAAATTTGCGTTATGGGGTTTATCATTTAAACCAAAAACGGATGACATGCGTGAAGCGCCATCGTTGGTGATCATTGAAAAATTATTAAAAGAAGGTGCCAGTGTGATTGCATACGATCCGGTAGCTATGAATGAAGCAAAGCATACCTTAAAAGATACTATTGAATATGCTACAGACATGTATGACACATTGAACGGAGCTGATGCCTTGTTAATTGTAACAGAATGGCCTGAATTCAGAGTACCTGATTTTGAAGAAATCAATAAGCGTTTAAAACAAAAAGCATTATTTGACGGTAGAAATATTTTCGATCCTCAGGACATGAAAAAAATGGGATATAGTTATTATTGTATTGGAGTTAGAACTAACTAATTTGAAAATTGGACAACGAGTCAATTTGAAAATTAAAAATAAACATTATGAGTCAAAAAAGAATATTAATTACAGGAGCCGCAGGATTTTTAGGATCACACTTATGCGACCGTTTTATTAAAGAAGGGATGCAGGTTGTTGCAATGGACAACTTAATTACCGGCGATCTAAAAAACATTGAACATTTATTCAAATTACCACAATTTGAATTTTATCATCACGACGTGAGTAAATTTATTCATGTACCGGGTAACATTGATTATATTCTGCACTTTGCCTCTCCGGCAAGTCCTATTGATTATTTAAAAATTCCTATTCAAACACTAAAAGTTTCTTCACTGGGAACTCATAACGTTTTAGGATTTGCCCGCGTTAAAAAAGCCAGAGTATTAGTAGCGTCAACCAGCGAAGTATATGGAGATCCACATGTTCATCCACAAACAGAGGAATACTGGGGAAATGTGAACCCTGTTGGGCCACGTGGTTGCTATGACGAAGCCAAGCGTTTTATGGAAGCTATTACTATGGCGTATCATGAAACTCATGGTTTAGAAACACGTATTATCCGCATTTTTAATACCTATGGCCCACGTATGCGTCTAAACGACGGACGTGTGTTACCGGCTTTCATTGGCCAGGCATTGCGTGGTGAAGATTTAACCATGTTTGGAGACGGTAGCCAGACACGCAGTTTTTGTTATGTAGATGACCTGGTAGAAGGTATTTACCGATTACTAATGAGTAACTATCATTTACCTGTAAACATTGGTAATCCAAGTGAAATTACTATTAAAGAATTTGGGGAAGAGATCTTAAAATTAACCGGAGCTAATCAAAAACTGATCTCATTGCCATTACCAAAAGATGATCCAAAACAACGTCGCCCTGATATTACAAAAGCAAAAGAAATATTAGGCTGGGAACCCAAAGTGAACAGAGCTGAAGGTTTAAAAATCACTTATGATTATTTTAAATCTTTATCAAAAGAAGAATTAAATAAAACCGAACACCGAAACTTAGAAACATTAAACAGATAGCGTTGATGATTCGGGTTTTAGTTTTATTATTATTCCTACAAATAAGCTTTTCTATAAAATCGCAGGATCTAATGTTCATGGATGAACGTTATTCCTGGCCGGATAACAACAAAATTTTTGAAGCCATTCCAGATTCGTTTAAAAACGAGGGGGCCATTATTTTAAATGATGACATTAATTTGGATTTTTCTCAAAATGTGATCAAAAGAAGACAGGCGATAAAAATAGTGAATGAAGAAGGCTTAAGTTATTTCAAATCGATCAGTTTGCCTCAAAACTTTGATATAACTCAGCAAAACACACCTTATTATAAACAGGGGAGATTCTCAAAAAGACTGATACCGTATATTTACGAATACAAAATAAAGTACTTTGCAGCCCGAATTATACGTAATAAGGTTATAACCGAAATTCCTGTAAAAGTCACTACTAATAAAGTTTATTGGGTGAAAAATGATGGCGAACGAATTTATGATTACGAGTATATTATGAATTTTGAAGACCTACAGGTAAATGATATCATAGAATATGCTTATAAAGTTGAAATTAAAGGTTCTTACGATTCCGATCAATTTTACGTTAATGATTATTTCCCAAAATTAAACACAAACCTAACCATAAAGGTCGTTGCTCCCGGAGAAATTAAAGAATCCCATGTTGTATTGAATCACAATATCGATTCTGCTGTATATACCAGAGTAGATCAACCCAGTAACAGATATACTTTTCAAAACCATACATATAAATTCAAACATTTAAATGCCATAAAATATCCTCAAAACAGTTTAGCAGGAAAAACCTTGCCGCATGTAACAGCCAACATTTATAGT
>JACQAK010000156.1 GCA_016194985.1 Bacteroidota bacterium | reverse complement strand
GGATAGTAAAACCACATTGGAAGAAGCTGTTTCTTTAATTAAACAAAACACCCGTCGTTATGCCAAACGCCAGTTAACCTGGTTCAATCATCAGGGAGATTTTGAAACCTTTGAGCCAAACGACATAGAAAAATTAAAAGCCTATTTAGACATTGTCATTCAGTATACATAGATCAAATAACCACATAGAAACATAGAAATTGAGCTTACAAAAGGGAAAAATAAAAAACATGTTTTTAGCTATGTGCAAAGCATAGCTTCTCTTGTAACCTTCTGCAAATACAAAAACTATGTGCCTATGTGGTTAAAAAACTAATACCACTTTCAGATAAAAATAATATCATGTTCGCATTCATTAAAGATTATAAAAAACTAAAGCCGGCCATTCTTAACGTGATTGTGTCTGAGTTTTTTATACAATTGGTGAATGCCACTTTTATGAATATTCTGCCTTTATACATGAGCCGCAAAGGCTTTAGTGATGAGGAAATTGCCTTATTTATCACATTTCGTTTTTTAGGAGTATTTGCATTGGCACTGCCCATTGGTAATATCATCAAAGGACGCGTTATGAAACCATTCTTTTATGCCTCCTCTGTATTGGTGCCGATGTTTGGCTTATGCATTGTGCTTTGTATCTATTTAAAATTAACGGTTCTTATATATGTGTCCTTACTTTTATGGGGCGCCTCATTCACGTTTATGCAAATACCTATTACTCCCTACATTTTAAGAAACGAAATAAAAGCCAACCACACTTCCGGCATTGCCCTTAGTTACAGTACCTGGAGTTTTGCAGGCATTGCCAGTGGTGTGATTATTGCCTTTTTAGACAGAATAAATCCATGGTATTTTGACGAAGAAAAGATCCTGATACTCTTTTCAATTCTAGGTTTTGGAGGACTTTACTTCGTAAGCAAAGTCAATTTAAAAGAAGAGATCGACGACCATAAAACCAATCACACAAAAGTAAAAAAACAAAAAAACGATTGGATCCTAATTTTCAAAGGATTGATCCCTACACTTATTATTGCTACGGGAGCAGGCTTAACGATTCCTTTTATCAGCTTATTTTTTGATAAAGTACACCACATGGGTAAAGGCGACTTTAGTTTTGTAAGTGCCATTGCTGCCATATTAGTAGCCTGGGGAGCCATGATGGTGCCTAAGATCAAAGATAATATCGGATACAAAATAGCCATACCAACTACACAATCATTAGCGGTAATATCATTGGTAGCGCTAGCCACAACACAATTTTACAGTCAATATAGCATTGCTGTATATATTGCCATTATTTGTTATTTGCTCCGTCAGCCCTTAATGAATATGGCAGGGCCAATGACCTCCGAATTAGTAATGAATTACGTGGGTGAAAAAAACAGGGAGATTACCAGTGCCTTAACAGCAGCTATCTGGAGTGGAAGCTGGGTAATCAGTGGCTATATGGTAAAAGTGATGTTTCATCAGGGCTACGCCTTTGTGAATGTGTTTTTAATTACATCGGCACTTTATGCCTTTGGCGTTATCATGTATTATTTTCTGATACTGGATTACGGCAAACGCGAAAAACAAGGATTGATTTAAAATCCTATCACAAATTCAACCTCTGATGAGGATTTCTTAACGCCATTGGTAGCGGAAACCCATTTAGTAGTAGCATTTAAAGCCTCTTTTATCAGATCCGAGCATCCACAATACTCTCTGGTGAGCTGCGTAATAGCAGATACGTTGAATTTTCCTTTAGCATCAACTACGCCCCTAACCTTATATTTACCAATAACAGGAGTGGTTATTTGTTTTTCTTTTAAATAGGACACTACAAAATCCCTGATCGCCAACTCGCCACCTTCATAATATGCCAGACCACTATTTACAGATACAGGTGCCGGCGATTGAGCTGCATTGGTTGTATAGGCAACCATATCTCCGTTTGACCGATCGTCCGCTATTTTATCCTTTGCCTCCGACTCTTTGGCTAATTTTGCTTTTTCATTGGAAGTACTTTTCGATACTGCCTTTTTACTCTCCAGGTTTTTATTAGCATCTGCTTTGTATTCGTATGCAAGCTCTTCTTTTGTATCTTTAGTTGTAGTTACAGTAGTTACATTCTGACTCGCCACAGGTTCATTTGCCACCTGTTCATGCTCCATATTGCTTTTTTCCTTTTTCTTGACACTTGCCTGATCTGCCATCACTATACTTTGCTTTGAGGCTTCATCATATTCTTGTCTTGCTTTTGACTCATCTTTCAGTACAGTTGTTTCACCGGTTGCTCCGCCCAAACTTGGTTTATTTTCTGATAACCCGTTCATTGGTCCCGTTGCTAATCCCTCTCTGGCCTCAAGCTCCGGATCTATTCCGGTAACTCCTTTTGATTTAGCCTTTCCCGACAACGTTACATATTCTTGCTTTACAGTAGTATTTCCCGAAACCGTTTCTGCAGGAGGTGTTGCTGCAATCGGTTCCTTCATGGGTGTTTCCGCCTGCTTTGTTTCATGGAAAGCAATATTGGTTTGCGTTTCCTGTTTACTCTGATTAAGTAAGAATACTGAAATCATAATAACAAGTACGATAGACGCTGCGGCACTGAACCAGATTACTTTATGCTTGGAAGGTCCTTTATCCTCAGATACCTTTTTCGAGATTGTACGATTCAATTCCTCCGTTAATGCTTTTGCTTTTTGGGGTGTAGAATGACCCATAAACCCTTCCAAAGCCTCTTTTTCAAAATCATCCAATGCCTCCATATGACTTGCCTCATTAGAGTTTTCATCTAATAATTTAAATAATTCTTCGGCAGATAATGGTGTATGTTTATCGGGTTTACTCACTGTTCTTTTCTAATTTAATTTTCAAATTCCGTTTTCCGTTCTGTATAAAGCTTTTCACTTCATTCATCGAATAACCTGTTATCTCTACAATTTCGTTATACGACTTCTCCTTCAGGTAAAATAATTCGATGCATCTTTTCTGATCCTCGTTCAATTCGTTAATCGCCTTCTCCAATAAGGTATACTGCTTCTCTTTCTCCCCTGTTTTGTTAAGATGCAGATCTGTTTCCGTTTCCATAAAGGAATCGGCATGTATCTGCAGATCGATCTCTTTTTTAAGCCTGGATTGTTTACTTCGGATAATCATCAAACAATGATTTTTCGACATCGTGTACAACCAGCTTTTAAAATAGTCGATGTTATGTTTTAATAAATCAGACAAGAGTTTCTCAAAGATCTGCATAACCGCATCTTTGGCCTCATCTTCATCTTTAAGATATTTTAACGAAAGCCCCAAAACCAGATGAGCATAACGCTTGTATAAAACCCCCACCAGCACATTGTTTTGTGAGTTTTTATACTCTGTAATCAATTCGTTATCAGAGAAATGGTTATATTTTTCGTTATACAGCACCCGGGTAAGTTAAACATAAATATACTTCATTTTATAGACATGATTTAAACAAAAAATTACTTTGTTTACTACTTTGTTAATGTTATATTTGTTGGTTCACGAACAATGGCAAACTATTTGTTTAATCGACTAACTGATTGAAATTTTTTACAAAATATAGCTTATTATTGATTTTGGCTTTTTCGAGTCTTAGTTTTCAGCAACTTCAAAACTACGACTCCAATGCCAAAGTAAAAGCCGTATTCTTATACAACTTCACCCGCTATTTTGAATGGCCCGAAAAAATGAAATCCGGCAATTTCATTATCAATGTGATTGGAAACAATGCCAACCTGAATCAGGAGCTTAATAAAATGGCATCTTCCAAGCAGGTAGGGAACCAAAAACTGGAAATCAAAAGCTCTTCGGGTATAGACGCCTCATTACAACCCCATATTATCTTCCTGCTAAACGAATCTTCCGACCTTTTAAAAGAAATTTCTGCAAAATATAAAGGAAAGGGCTCACTTATTGTAACAGAAAAGAGTGGGCTGGCTAAATTGGGGGCAGCCATTAATTTTGTAGTAGCAGATAATAAACAACGATTTGAATATAGTAAAACAAATGCTGTAAAAGCCGGACTAAAAACGAGTGACGAACTAAAAAGTTTAGCTATTGCAGTTGATTAAATTAAATATTAAATTTGTATAAAGTGTTAACCATTTCAAAACCATATCATTACCTAAAAAGCATCTTCTGCTTTTTATTGATGATTGTTTGCCATAATCACTATGCGCAATCGGAATTGTTATTTGATGCACAAAAGCTTTGTACAGAGAAAAAATACGATCAGGCCATTCCTCTTCTCGAAAAGATCATTATTGATCCTCAAACCAAAGGAGATCCCGCTTCATGGCATATTCGTTCGTATGCTTACATTCAATCCTATAAATTAGCCGGTCAGTATAATATCAGTAAAATTAGCTTATTGGATACGGCTATGAATTCTGCGCTCACATCCATGAAACTGGATACTGCCAAAAATTATGTGGAAGAAAATAATTCTTTTGTGAAATTCGGCGCATCTTCTTATTTTAAAATAAGTGCGATACTGCTTCAGGATTCGTTGAATACCGTTAAATCAGAATTTTATTACGCTAAATACAAAAAATATACAACGATCATTAATCCTACTTTTGATTTCAAACAAAAAGACATTGAGTATTACAATACCACCGGAAGTATTTTTGCTGACAAGTACATGAAAAACAACTTTAGTCAAAAATACGGAGACATTGCTAAAGCCGCATTATTAAAGGTACTGGATATTGATAACAAAAACATCAGTGCCAATATTAACCTTGGTATCTTATATTACAATCAGGGGGCCACTTTGATGCGTATGATGGATTACGATGTTGATCTGGCTCAATTAGATGTTATTCAGGAAAACGCCAAGAAATTATTTAAACAATCTTTACCTTTTATGATTAAGGTTTATGAATTAGACCCTAAAGCAGAAAAGGCATTAGAAAGTCTGCAAGGAATTTACTCAGCTTTATTGGATGACGAAAAGGCAAATGAGTTTAAATTAAAGAAAGAGGCCTTAAATAAACAATAAAAGGCTGTTGTATGGCATTTAGATTTACCATTGGTAGAAAAATAGGAACAGGTTTTGGCATCTTATTGGTGTTAACCCTTATTGCATTTATATTTACCATTGTTACCATTACTAAAAGCAAACAACAAACCGATTCGGTGGTAGGCCAGGTAACCCCTTCTGTATCTGCTTTAAAGGAATACAACTTTGTTTTACAAAAATCTCAAACGCTTATTTCTAAGTGGTATTATCTGCAATCTGCCAACGATGATCCTTCCAAAACTGAATTACGAAACCTGATCAGTAAAGATTATCCACACATCAAAGCCGAAATCAATGAGCTTTCGAGCGACTGGACCAAAGAAGAAAAAGAAAAAGCAAAGTCTATTATTGCCTTCAGCGACGGTTTATTCAGATTGTATCAGGAAGAAATCATGACACCGTTAAATTCCTGGGAAAGCTATCAGGATGCGACCATCAAGTTCATGGTTAACCAGCCATTTGAAGATAGTCAGGAAAAAATTAAAATGCTATACACGCAACTTAACGACTTAATTACCCAAAAAGAATTAAATGCCGAAGAAACCAAAGTTCAAATGTTTAAGTCATTTGATTTTCTTGACCGCTTTGTAAAACTATTAGGGATTGGTTTATTTATCGGTGGGATTTTAATTGCCATTTTTACCACACGTTCCATTACCAAACCCATTCAACAGCTTAAAAAAATGCTGCTTTCCATGGGATTGGGTATTTTACCAAAAGAGCGTATCAATTACAGAACTGATGAAATTGGGGAAATGGGTATTGCCCTGAACAGTTTGGTAGAGTCGATGGAAAGTACAACTGAATTTGCCAAACAAACCGGTAAAGGAAATTTTGAAGCTTACTACAAACCATTAAGTAAAGATGATAGCTTAGGGCACGCCCTGTTAAAGATGCGTGATAGCTTATCTGAAAATGAGAGAGTACTCGAGCAAAAAGTTATTGAAAGAACAGAGCAAATTGTAAAACAAAAAGAAGAAATCGAGCTAAAAACCAAAGAGCTTGAAATACTGTTTAAACAGGTAACCGATAGTATCCATTATGCCAAACGAATTCAGGAAGCAATTTTACCTCCTAACAATTTAGTAAAACAAATTCTACCGGAGTCGTTTGTATTGTATAAGCCAAAGGATATTGTAAGTGGGGATTTTTACTGGATTGATAAGAAAAATGAGTGGTGTTATTTTGCCGCTGTAGATTGTACAGGACATGGTGTTCCGGGAGCATTTATGAGTATTGTGGGGTACAACATCTTAAAAGATATTTTAAAGAATACGGAAAGCACTGAGCCGGCAGTTATCATGGATAAAATGAACGATGGCGTTGCTCATACATTGCATACCAATACCACATCCGGACAACAAACCAAAGATGGTATGGATATGACTCTGTGTGCCATTAATTATGACACCTTGGAGTTACAATTTTCCGGAGCCTTCAACCCGTTATACATTATCCGTAATAATGAATTAATACAATACAAAGCCGATAAATTCCCTGTAGGTATGTTCATTGGCGAGAAACAGGCATTTACCAATCATCGTATTCAATTACAAAAAGGAGATAGCATTTACATCTTCTCCGACGGATACGCCGATCAGTTTGGCGGACCTAAAGGAAAAAAATTCATGGCCGGTAATTTCCGTCAGTTATTAATGGATGTGAGCAAATTGCCAATTGAAAGACAAAAATCCATGCTAAACCAAACCATTGAAGAATGGCGTGGTAATCTGGAACAAGTAGATGATATTCTGATCATCGGTGTACAAGTTTAAACCTTCCGAAACCGGAAGGTTTTTTTGCATCCGTTCGTTAATTTTCATTTCTTATCATAGGTCAATGTGCAGTAGCTAAACTGTATATACCTTTGATCCCATAATCAAACACAATAACAATGGACAGGAAAGAATTCTTAAAAAAAGGTTTACTGGGAACAGGTATGTTTGTTACTTCATCCATACTTGGCAATGTTATAAAAAATGACATCGACGAATTAAAAGAACTGGAAATTATAGGGTTTAATCATATTCCAAACACAACATCAACTATTATGAAAAATACAATCTTACACAAAGCAGATACCCGTGGTGATGCTAATCACGGATGGTTACACAGCAAACATAGTTTTAGTTTTGCCAACTATTACAATCCTGAAAGAATGCACTTTGGTGTATTACGCGTTTTAAACGATGACACAGTGGCTCCGGGAATGGGTTTTGGAACTCACCCTCATGACAATATGGAAATCATCAGCATCCCGCTGGAAGGCGATTTAGAGCACAAAGACAGCATGGGAAATGTTGCTGTTATTAAAAACGGAGATATACAGGTGATGAGTGCCGGAACCGGCATACAACATAGCGAATACAATAAGAATACAAACAATCAGGTTAAATTTTTACAGATATG
>JACQAK010000148.1 GCA_016194985.1 Bacteroidota bacterium | reverse complement strand
GGGCTTTTTAGCCACAGTTTATAAAGAAGATTTTGAAAAAGCCATACAATTATTACTCAAAGAAAAATTCACATTAGATAAGCGAGAATTAATTGAACTGGATAAAACCACTTGTTTTAATGAAGTGAATTACGCTTTAAATGAATTCACTATTCATAAAAAAGAATCGAGTGCCATGATCAATATTGACACATACGTTGATGGCATTTTTTTAAATTCCTATTTTGCGGATGGTTTAATTGTATCAACGCCTACAGGTTCTACAGCCTACTCACTGAGTTGTGGTGGACCGATCATGGTTCCTGATTCGGATAACTTTATTGTGACACCAATTGCTCCACATAATCTGAATGTAAGGCCTATTGTTATTTCGAATAACAAAACTTTAAGTTTTAAGGTAAGCGGCAGAAGTGATAGTTTTAATGTTTCCCTGGATTCACGATCACAAACCATAAAGAACCAATCTGAATTGATTATTAAAAAAGCGGATTTCAGATTTAATATGATCAACTTGGATGGTCAGCATTTTTTTGAAACCCTCAGAAATAAACTACTTTGGGGCATTGATAAAAGACATTAAAAACAAATGAAAAAATTGCTCTAAAAAAATAAAAATTAATAATATTTTTACCCTCCAAAAAACTAATATAAACCAACAATATGTCATTTATTCACACTATTGCAGCAAGACAAATTTTAGACTCCCGTGGAAATCCAACCATTGAAGTAGATGTAGTAACCGATCAGGGTATTTTAGGCCGTGCGGCAGTTCCTTCCGGAGCTTCCACCGGGATACACGAAGCCGTTGAATTACGGGATAACGACAAGTCACAATACTTAGGAAAAGGGGTTTTAAAAGCCGTTAATAATGTAAACACTGCTATAGCTGAGCGCTTAAAAGGCATGTATATCTTTGATCAAAGTGCTATTGATAAAGCTATGATCGAATTAGATGGTAGTTCTAATAAAGGTACTTTAGGAGCTAATGCTATTTTGGGAGTATCGTTAGCCGTTGCCAGAGCTGCCTCTGAAGAATGCAGACAACCACTATATCGCTATGTGGGTGGCGTTAACGCCAATGTTCTTCCCATTCCTATGATGAACATTTTAAACGGTGGTTCTCATGCCGATAATGGTATCGATTTTCAGGAATTTATGATTATGCCCATTGGTGCTGAAAGCTTTAGTGAGGGATTAAGAATGGGAACGGAAATCTTCCATCATTTAAAAGCCGTTTTAAAATCACAAGGATTAGCTACCAATGTGGGCGATGAAGGCGGTTTTGCACCTAATTTTAAAAATAACGAAGAGGCTATAAAAGCCGTTATGCAGGCTATTGATAAAGCTGGTTATAAAGCCGGTGAAGATATTTATATTGCTATGGATGCCGCTTCATCTGAATTTTATAATACCGACGAAAAAGTATACCATTTCAAAAAATCAACCGGTGATAAATTAACATCTGCACAAATGGTTGATTTTTGGGCAGACTGGAGAAAAAAATATCCTATTATTTCTATTGAAGACGGATTTGCGGAAGAAGATTGGGATGGCTGGAAATTAATGACTGATAAGCTAGGATCTTCAACCCAATTAGTAGGCGACGATTTATTTGTTACGAATGTTAACTTTCTTCAAAAAGGTATTGATATGGGAGTTGCAAATTCTATTTTAGTAAAAGTAAATCAGATCGGTACGTTAACAGAAACGATTAATGCGGTGCAATTAGCTCAAACCAATAGCTATACATCGGTAATGAGTCACCGTAGTGGAGAGACTGAAGATACTACTATTGCTGATTTAGCTGTGGCGTTAAGTTGTGGACAAATTAAAACCGGCTCTGCTTCCCGTAGCGACCGGATTGCCAAGTATAATCAATTATTACGTATTGAAGAACAATTAGGCGATAACGCACGTTACATTGGAAAAGACTTTAAGTTTTTAAAGAAATAACAATATACCCCATTCAAAATCCTACTATTTATTAGTAGGATTTTTTTTTACATCAATCACAAAGGAAAAGGATAACAATACCTGTTTTGTTACCAAATTTATTTGTTTCAAATTATATTTAACTTAGTTTTATAAATAACTATTTTGAGGAATGAAAAAACTCACAATGGGTATCATATCGAATAAATATTATAACAGTGCTATCAAATGAAAATTGTAAAACAAGAAAACAGAGAGCTTTGGGCAGACTATTTGAGGGCTATTGCTACTGTTTCTGTGATTTTTGTACACGTTTCTTCTGACGCCGTTGTAAGCTATAACAATGGCTCATCATTTGTTTGGTGGATTGGTAATATATACGATAGTACCTTTAGGTTTTGTGTGCCAATATTTGTAATGTTAACGGGTTCATTATTGCTACCTAAAGAAATTGAAATTAGGGACTTCTTAAAGAAAAAGTTATTTAGAATTATTTTTCCTTTAGTTTTCTGGAGCATTATTTACATCTTATATTCATTAAGTGTAACAATCTCCAATGGAGATCCGATTACTTTACACGACACAGGCAAAGACATTTTCGAGAAAATAATGAAAGGAAGCTCCTTTCACTTTTGGTATGTTTATATGATTATTGGACTTTATCTTTTCATACCTATTATTGGGAAATGGGTTCGAAATTGCAGTGAAAAAGAGATTCTATATTTCTTAGTCATTTGGGGATGTACGCTTTTTTTCAATCTGCCAATTATTTCAAAACTTAAGCCTAATATTAATTTATCGTATTTTTCAGGGTATTTGGGGTATTTAATTTTAGGCTATTATCTGTCTACAAAATCCTTTGAACATAAACAAAACATTAGAAGAATTTCAATTGGGCTTATTATCTTGGGTATTGTTATCACTGCGTTTGGGACATTTTTTATTTCATGTCACAGAAACCAATTTGTTCAAGTTTTTTATTCCTATTTAACTCCCAATGTTTTGATTGCATCAATTGGTTTGTTTATGTTCTTTAAAACTTATCATTATTCTGTAACCCGAAGAAATGTAATAGTTAATTTTATTGCCAAATACAGTTATGGCATTTATCTGGTGCATATTCTTGTTTTAACATTCTTGGGAAAATATGGTGTTACATGGAATTTCATTAACCCCGTTTTTGCCATACCTATCACATCGTTTATTTGTTTATGTCTTTCAGGCACAATAATATATTTTTTAAACAGATTACCATACGGAAAATACATAAGCGGATAACCCCTCTTATTTAAATTCAAAAAACAAAAAAGCATTCACTAATTAGTGAATGCTTTTTCAGTATATAAAGTTTGTATTAGAATTTTGCTCTGATCTTACGAATTTTACCTCTACGTCTGTGGTTAAAGAAATGGCCATATCGACCTCTGTAAAAGCTTGATTTCCCTCTTAATACATAACTATAGCTTAAACTCATCGTCATGTAACCATCTTTATGGGTTTTATCTCCACGTTTATTCCCTACTCCTTTTTCACTATCGTACCCAAAGTTTTTTGCAAATTTAGGATCAAGCCCTTGTACTTCGCCTGTTCTGTTAGACAAAGCTGCTGCTTCAGGACTCATTCCTGAAGGATCCGCATAATTACCACTTACATCATCCAAATAATCAGTAAATGTAGTTCTGTAATTTAACTCGTAGCCAATACGGTGTTTTTTATGGAATGTAAAATAAAAACCAACACCTGCAGGAATGCACACTCCAACCGGAGAATACTTTTTACCTTCTGTTTCCAAAGGACGTAGCTTTACTCCACCATCCAATGTTTTTGGATTAGAGTAAAACCCTCCTACCCCAGCAAAGAAATAGGCTCTGAACCCGTTTTTGAACCTGTATGTATTTCCTAAATCATTATCTTCATAAAAGAATACCTGTCCTGTTAATTCCAAATCAAACATATCGTTTCTGAAATTAAGATTACGGGCATTCCGAGCAGGATTAGAGGATAACTTATCGTCGCCTTCTATTCTTAAATAATCTAATGCTAATTTAACGGATAATTTTTGATGTACCTTATAACGTGCAAATCCTCCTACATTCCAGCGTGTTTTGGCCATTTTCATATCTGCCACAAAATCACGACGGGTCTTTTCCTTACCTCCAATATCCCCCAAATAATTAGAAACGCCTACAGAAACCCCATAATCCCAAAGCCATTGAGCTTTAGAAGTAAGGGTTAAACATAAAATAAATATTATTGTAAAAATATTTTTCATTAAACTGAAGGTATTAAAGTATACAAAAATAATAAAATCTTTAACTTTACACCAAAAATAATACCACAATGGACTCTATTAAGCAATTATTTAACATAAAATACCCCATTGTGCAGGGTGGAATGATTTGGTGTAGTGGATGGGAGCTTGCTTCGGCTGTTTCGAATGCCGGTGGTTTAGGTCTTATTGGTTCAGGGTCCATGTATCCTGAGGTGTTACGGGAACACATCAAAAAATGTAAGCAGGCAACGGATAAGCCTTTTGGTGTTAATGTCCCTTTGTTGTATCCCAATATTGAAGAACATATTAAAATCATTATTGAAGAAGGTGTTAAAATTGTGTTTACGTCGGCCGGTAATCCAAAAACCTGGACCAATCATTTAAAACAACATGGTATTACTGTTGTACATGTGGTTTCAAATGTAAAGTTTGCCATTAAATGTCAGGAAGCGGGAGTTGATGCTATTGTAGCAGAGGGTTTTGAAGCGGGAGGTCATAATGGTAGAGAAGAAACCACTACTCTGGTATTAATACCACAGGTAAAAAAAGCCATTTCCATACCGCTAATTGCTGCCGGTGGTATTGGCTCCGGGCGAGCCATGCTTGCTGCTATTGCATTAGGCGCACAGGGAGTGCAAATTGGAAGTCGATTTGCTGCTACACAAGAATCTTCTGCACATATAAATTTTAAAAATGCTATTGTAGACGCTAAGGAAGGCGATACACAATTATCGCTAAAACAATTAACACCAGTGAGATTGTTAAAAAATCCGTTTTATGCAAGAGTGAATGAACTGGAGTTGAAAGGTGCTGATAAAGATGAATTATCTGCATTACTGGGAAGGGGCCGGGCCAAAAAAGGTATGTTTGAAGGAGATTTAATAGAAGGCGAATTAGAGATTGGTCAGGTATCCGGTGCTATTGATAAGATAGAAACTGTTAAGGAAGTGATAGATTCTATCGTTACTGAATTTAACACAATCCTGTATACTTGGTTTTGGAGACAAATAATAATCTGCTTTAGATAATATACTTTCAGCGTTTTTTTCACTAATAAAATAGCTGTGCCTATCGCATAATAAATTAGCTACAAATGGTTTTGCAAAAGCGATTGATTTTTCTTCAGGCACTGTTTGCTTTACATTATTAAAGTCTTCCAGAACCGATAATTCGTATGGCCCGTTATTATTAACTTGGTTTTCCATGGCCAACCAAATTGTTTTTGAGTTACTTAAACATATAAGTACTAAGCCGGCAACCATACATATGTGACCATACTTAAGTTTAACAAAAACAAAACTGCATTCAACACCATACAGCAAATAATAAAAGAACAAAGGAAATATCGGTATCAAATATTTGATCGTATCTGCATTGTATGGGTAAATGAATAAGAATCCGAAATAGACTATAAATGCTATATTCATCGGGCTTTTTGACCGTTTAAGTGACCATAAAAATCCAATCATAAAAAACATAAAAGCAAAAAACGTCATCACCCAATTTATCCAATACGGGATTTCTTGTTCGAAAAAAAATGCTAAATAACGGGCGTATAAAGTGGCATTTTGGAATGGGACTTTATAGCTATAGGTATTGAGTGTTAGCATACCATATTGTCTCACCTCTTCATTATTAATACTATTTAGAAAAGCATAATTAATACCTAAAACAATTATAAAAAATATCATCAGATAAATGCATACTTCTTTGCATTTTTCGGCAACCGTTTTTTCTTTTTGTATGATCAAATAAAACAAGTAGCTTAATAATAACGAAAGTCCTATAAATCTCACAGAAAACAAGAGGCCCAGTAACACCGGAATAACATAATTCACCCATTTTTTAGCACAAAAAGAAAGGTTTAGGATATAGTAAAAGATAGCCATAAACAAAAACTCAGGAACCACTTCGGATTTTAATCTCAAAACCAAAAAATTATAAAACACACATAAGGTTCCAATCAAACTAATGGTTAAAGAGAAGTGTCTTCCCAGAAAAAAGAAAAAACTAATAGCTGCTAAAATATAAGTCAAAGAAATTAAATCAATATATTGTTGGATTTGAACAGTTGGCGCTATGGCACCAAGCACTGCTGAAAAAAACATACTTCGTTTAGGACTGCTATATTCAATAATATTTAAAACCTGTTTATAGTCCCCGTAAGGTGAATGGATCTGTTGTGCCTGATACACATATTGTGCAAAATCGTCGCCCCAATCAGGATACTTTTGGGTATGAATAAAATAAGTTGGGATCATTAACACAACCAAAATAATGGAATACCAAAGCTTCGGATACTTAAGGTTGGTTAAAAATGGCATCATAATTTATTTGGTTTCGGTTTTGTTTTCTGAATTTCTTTTAATGTATGCCTCACTCTTGCTCTCATTGCCGGGCTTTCTTCGTTTGCATTGATGTGATGCAATATGATAGATAGTTCATTCAATAATTCAGGATAAGGTTTAGAGATGTTTAAAACAATAGTCATAGCAAATACTCTCACCGCTATCGCCTCTGCCGGATTTTTGAGATAATTAAAACATTTGTCCAACATAAAAGATTCCAGTGTCTTAGGTATTGGCTGTTCCCTGAACATCCGTAAAATACTTCTTACAACACCACTATGCAGATGCTTGTTTTTTAAATGACTGATCAGTTTTTCCTGAAATGGTTTTATGCGGTTAGCATCTAAATCTGCACAATGATTTAATACCCACATGGCTCTGTTACTGATTACCTGATCGCTATCCAGGGCTAACCCAAGTAGCTCTTTTTCCTGATGATTCAGCAAAACAGCTTTTGCCAATTCGGGTGCTTTAAAATCTCTGGTTTCAAAAGCCTGTGAGAGATTTATGTTTTTTTCAGCAACCATTTCCTTAATAACATTCGTTTTTCATTTAAATATAAGTAAATTTTAAAATAGCTTTGTGTTTTATCAAATTATATGTAAACTCGTATAAATTTACTGAATATTTATGAGTGCTTTATTGCCTGACATAGAAACTAAATCGTTATTAGAAATACAACAATTCCAGGAAAAAAAACTGATAGATTTATTGTCCTATGTTAACACTCATTCTAAATTCTACAAATCACGTTTTAAAGAACTGGGAATTAAGATTGCTGATATTACTACGATTGCTGATCTTCAAAAAATACCGGTAACTACAAAAGATGATCTCTATAATCATAATCAGGATTTCATTTGTGTAAACCCTGACAATATTATTGATTATGTTACGACAAGTGGAACCTTAGGGGATCCGTTAACATTTGTTCTAACGGATAAGGATCTGGATCGTTTGGCCTATAACGAGCATATCTCGTTAGCCTGTGCCGGTGGGACAAAGAAGGACATCTATCAGCTGATGACCACTATGGATAGGCGTTTCATGGCCGGTATGGCTTACTTTTTGGGATTAAAACAAATGGGGGCCGGAGTGGTAAGGGTTGGAAACGGTATGCCTGAATTTCAATGGGATACTATTAAACGCTTAAACCCAACCATTGCAATTGCAGTACCTTCCTTTCTGTTGAAACTTATTGAATTTGCCGAACAACATCATATTGATTATAAAAACTGTAGCATCAAAAAAGTGGTATGTATAGGGGAACCTATCCGTAATGATGATTTCTCATATAACACTTTAGGTAAACGCATTACAGATAAATGGCCTTTGCAGTTATTCAGTACTTACGCTTCCACAGAAATGGGTGCTGCTTTTACCGAATGTAACGAAGGTAAAGGCGGGCATCACCATCCTGAATTACTAATTATAGAGTTTTTGGATGATAACAATCAACCTGTTGCGAAAGGGGAAGCAGGCGAATTAACCGTTACAACTCTTGGCGTAGAAGGTATGCCTTTAATTCGTTTTAAAACCGGCGATATCTGTAAGGCTCATGATGAACCCTGTTTATGCGGAAGAAGCACCCTTCGCATTAGTCCTATTTTAGGACGTAAACAGCAGATGATCAAGTTTAAAGGAACCAGTTTATACCCGCCTGCTTTATATGATATTTTAAATACGGTATCCTATATTAAAAATTATATTATTGAAGTTTATACCAATGACATCGGTACTGATGAAATTGTCATTAATATCGGAGCCATTAATCCTCCTGATAATTTTGATAAAGATCTGAAAGATCACTTCAGAGCAAAATTAAGAGTTGCTCCTACCATTGTTTTGGAAAGTCCGGAAAGTATTAGTAAGCGTCAATTGCCCGAAATGAGCAGAAAGCCAATTACATTTATTGATAAGAGATAATGCGTTTGTTTTGTTTCATATTTGCTTTTTTTCAAGTTGCATTCTGTTTATCCCAAAACAAGATTGCTTTGGTAACCACAAAACAAAATCAAGTGGCCTATTGTGATATAAAGGGAAACATTACTTATACTGAAAGTACAGACCCTCTTTATAATGAAGCTATTTGTAAATTTAATGATGGCTTTGCCCGGATGAGGCGGAGTGGTATGTTTTATTTTATTAATGAATTTGGGAAACCTATATTTTCTTCGGCATACGAAAAAGCTGAAGATTTTGAAGAAGGTTTAGCACAAATAAAACAAAACGGAAAATGGGGATTTATTAATCAAAAAGGGGAAATCGTTATTAATCCTCAATTTTATGAAACACATCCCTTTTCTTCAGGATTAAGTCAAGTAACTTACGGCGCTACAAAAAAATACGGCTATATTGATAGCACAGGTAATTTTGTTATTAAACCTCAATTTGATATGGCTACGGCTTTTACAAATGACAGAGCCTGGGTATCTGTAAATGGGAAATGGGGACTAATTAACAGAGAAGGAAAATTCATCATCAATCCGGTTTTTAAATTGACAAAGTATACACTTGAAGATGAAAGTCAATGGTCATGGGAATATAACTTCAACTATGTTACAATTATCCGTAAACAAAAATTATTATATGATCATTTGACATGGACATTATTAGACAAAAAGTGGGGGCTTGTCAATAATAACGGAGTCACACTGATCAATCATCAGTTCTCCGATGTAAAAGATATCAGCGAAGGATATACATGGGTTAAACAAGGGGAATTATGGGGAATGGTAGATTCGCTTGGAAACCATTTAATAAAGCCTGACGAACGAAATCCTTTAATCTATGCATCCAATACGACATTCAAATTATTTTCTACGTTTCATGATGGTTTAATGTTATATCAATCCCGGAGTCTATTTGGATTTCTTGACAAAAATTTACGTGTTGTAATACCGGCAAAATATGACAAGGTAACTGATTTTAAAAATGGATTGGCCTGCGTAAAACAAGATGACTACTGGGGCATAATTGATCTCAAAGGTAACATCATTATCCCCATTAATTATAAAGAAATCATTATAAATGATACTGATCTTTTTTCAGTAAAAGATGATAATGGAGATTGGGGATATCTCAATATAAAAAACGAATGGGTCATAAAACCACAATTTAAAAAAGTGACGCCATTTGTGCTTACAACCTACAACTAATATTATGAAGTTTTATAAATCAGAGGCTCCGAAAAAATATAGTGATTTTGCAAAAGAGTTTAATTTTGAAACTCTCAGGCCTTATTATGATTCAGAATCTGCGGAGGTCATGAAGCGGATTGCGCATTACGATGCTTACCATAAAGCAATGGCTTATTTATGGCCCAACATGACCAAAGAGGAAATGATCAGCAAAGCATTACACACCAAATCGCCATACGAATTTCAAACAGGCTACATGAGAGATGCTATCTGGAAAATAGTTAACTCTACCTCAACCGGATTATCATGGAGCGGACTTGAGCATTTGGATAGAGATAAGGCTTATCTGTACGTGGCCAATCACCGGGATATTTTATTAGACAGTGCTATTCTTCAGATTATTTTGGATAAAGAAGAATTTGAGACCTCTGAAATAACGTTTGGTTCCAATTTAATGGATCAGGGCTTTATTACTGATTTTGGGCGTATGAACCGTATGTTTACCGTTAAACGTGAAGGAAACGTTAAAGAACTATATGATATTTCACGACAGTTAAGTGCTTATATCCGCCATACCATTATCGATAAAAACTCGAGTGTTTGGATAGCCCAACGAAATGGGAGAACCAAAGATGGAAATGACACCACACAAACCGGGTTATTAAAAATGCTTAATTTGAGTGGTGATAGCAATTTTGAAAAAAGTTTTTCGGAATTACATATTGTTCCTTTAACCATCAGTTTTGAATACGAACCCTGTGATGCTCTTAAAACCCAGGAACTGTATCTTTCATCACTCCATACAAAATATGTAAAAGCTCCCGGAGAAGATTTGAATAGTATCTTAACAGGCATTAAACAACCTAAAGGAAAAATACATGTGGCTTTTGGGAAACCACTACAGGAAGAGTTAAAAGAAATTGACAAATCTTCTAACGAAAACGAAAAAATAAAACTACTGGCAGCGTATATTGATAAGCAAATCTATCATAACTACAAACTACATCCCGTTAATTATATTGCTTACGATTTATTGAATCACACCAATGTGTTTGAGAATAGTTATACGGTAAAAGAGAAAGAAGACTTCATCCATTACGTTACTTCTAAAATCAGTGGGCTCAATGGAGAACAGGATGTCTTGCAGAATTTATTTATGGCCCTGTACGCCAATCCGGTTATTAATAAATTACGCTAAGAAAAAAGTTTACTCATAAAAAAAGCCCCCTTTAACAATAAAGGGGGCTTTTTTGTGATTTAACTATTTGCTGGCTTTTTTTCTTTCTTTTTTGATCAAAAGCACTAACATTTTAGCTGCTTTTGCATAACTTTCAACTAAACGGGAAGACACATCAAAATCATATCCCATCATTTGTGCGCCTACGGCATTTTTTAAGTAAATCACACAAAGCGCTTTACCTGTATTATCTTTAAACGTACATTCCAAGTCAATAAATGCCGGTTTTTTATAAATACCAACATTCACACCCGGCTCAATAAATACTGTATGAATATCTAAAGTAACAGCCTCGTTTGTTGTGTAATTTTTACCCGTCATTTCAATTTCTTTTTCGCCGTATTTAGCAAATAATTCTTCGAACTTTGGTTCATATTTACCTTTACGGGCTTCAGTCCAGTTTGTTTTAAACTTTTCGCATGATCCTTTATCTTTCTTCTCTAAATCCTCACATTTTTTCGCGATGTAATCTTCTTCTTTTCTATAAGCACCAACACTTAAATCAGAATAGGTATAAGTAATATTTACCGTTTTTACTCCGTCCAAGGATTTGATATCTCCTGAATTAAGAGCAGACATAGGCGCTGCTGCACCACCTCCCATTTGGGCAAATAAACCTGTACTTAGCATATAAAGCAATGCTGCGAAAGAAATTGTTTTTTTCATAATATATTTTTTTAGATTTAAATCAAAAATAAGACTATTATTTGATAGTTTAATAATTTTAGGTTAGAAATTATGATAATTGCCAGCAGACTTATTTTCGACACATATAAAGTAATTCTCCCTTCGGCAAACGGTAACGTTCTACTAACTCAGGGGTAATTTCTTTTGTGTAATCTTCAACTGTAACCTTAAATCCTGCAGCTGCCAACTTATCTTTGTAATCCAACCCAAATAAGCGTACGTGGTCTTTTTGCCAGAAATGGATTTCCCGGTCTTTTTCGGAAGTAATCGTTTTATCTTCGTAGGTTTCGTAGCGATTCACATCCTGTGGGATCTGAAATATGCCAAAGCCTCCCGGTTTCATCATGCGGTATAATTCGCGCATGCATTGATCGGCATCTTCTACATGCTCTAACACATGGTGACAGAAAATCACATCAAATGTATTATCGGCAAAGGGAGCATGATGCAAATCAAAATGATGATCGGCAATAGGAGAATTGTAATCGCCGGTTACGTACTCCAGATTTGGCATTGCTTTAAATAGTTTATAAAAACATTGTTCGGGTGCTATATGCAGTAATTTATGCTTAGCCGTAAAGAAATCCGTTTTATTTTTCAAATACAGCCATAATAAACGATGTCTCTCCAGCGACAAGCTACCAGGACATAATGCATTCTCACGGGCCACATTTTTACTATAGCCATAAGGCAAAAACTTACGGTATGTTTTTCCGCTGATAGGATCTTCGAACTTATTGCCATAGTAAATCAAAGGAGCTACTTTACTAAAAATCAAACTTAGCTGAATAAGTATAGGACGAGGAATTGTACGGAGAATAAAATGAAACATTAGTCAGGTATCTATTAATTTATAAAGGCTTAAAAATACACAAAATAGATCGTATTTTTAAATTAGCTAGGCTTATTTTATTTGCTATTTTTGTAAATCGAGTTACATAAATATGGCTAAATCAACTACTACTAAAAAGAGTACCATAAGTTTATCAAACACTAAAACGGTATTTGATAAAATAGAAATCTGGGGGGAAAATAACAGTTCAAAACTATTTTTCTTTTTTTTGGCGGTGTCTCTGTTTTTCTCTTTTATGTTATTTAATGCGCGCATCAGTGAAGCTCATGATGATGCCTTGTATCTGGAAGGGGGATGGCGATACGTGCACGAATTTCCAACTTATTTTTACACACAAAATGCGCCTTTATATGTGTTATTTCTTGGATTATTAACCAAATTATTTGGATTTAAACTTTTAATATTCAAATTATTTAATGTCGTTTTTAATTTCTTTTCGGTTTTTTTCTTTTATAAAGCATTCAACAAACGAATTCCGTTTGCTGTTTTGATTCCGGTAATGCTGTTTGTAAGCTGCAATCATCTTATACAGTATTATGCCAGTATGACATTTACAGAAGCCTTCTATCTGTTTTTACAGTCTCTGTTTTTCTTTTGGTTTTTTAAATTGTATGATGCTTTACAACTTGAACCGGATGGTAAAAAACACTTGAAACTTTTTTTAATACTTGGATTCTTCACTTTTCTGATCATTACCTGTAAAAGTGGGGCAATAGTAGCTTTACCTGTAATTATTTTGTTTTTTTTAATAGAAAAACAATGGAAAAATGCGGGCCTTGCTTTGGCAGGCTATCTGGCAATTAAAATTCCTTATGAACTATTAGTGAAATTGATATGGGGATCTCAAAATCAGTTTAGCGGTCAGAGTAAAATTTTACTACAAAAAGATCCTTATGACAAATCATTGGGAAATGAAGATCTTTCGGGTTTTATTGGCCGTTTATTTGATAACTGCAATTTATATTTAAGTAAGCGTTTTTTTCAGTTATTGGGGTTAAGAAATGAAGATTCTACAGAAGTCTTTGGATTATTATCTTTTATTGTAATTGCCGTACTGGTTATTGCATTATTTCAGGTATTCAAACAAAAGAACAAGCCTTTATTCTTTTTTGGATTATTTACCGGAGCACAATTGTTCCTCTCTTTCTTAATTCTTCAGGCCCGTTGGGATCAGCCCCGAATTGTTTTAATATGTATGCCAATTATGCTGATGCTCATCTATCTCTTGTTTTACAATACAGTCAAAAAATCAGGAATGGGTCAGGGAATTTATATCGTTATTGTTGGACTATTGTGTGTTTCAGTCTTCCTGTCATCATTTAAAAGAGGAGTCGTTAATTTACCAATCGTTAAGAAAAACCTTGCCGGAAATATCTATTATGGCTATACACCAGATTGGCAAAACTTCTTAAAATGCAGTGAATGGTGTGCTGAT
>JACQAK010000147.1 GCA_016194985.1 Bacteroidota bacterium | reverse complement strand
TATTGGGAGTATCTCTTGGATTAAATCTAAATGCCAAAGCTAACAAAAAACCTGATTATTCCGAAGGCTTTAACCCTGAAACAGAAACATTCGTAAGTTTCACCGAAAACAAAGGTCAGGTACACGATCAGAATTATAAAGCCCGGCCTGATGTGTTATTTAGTGGCACAGATGGCCAATTAATATTTCATTTAAAAAATAATGGTATAAGCTACCAATTAAATAAAACAGATAGCTGGAAGGAAGTGACCGACAACCATCTTAAGGGCAAACGAAGGGAAGTAGATCAAAGCACTATATATCGTTTAGATATTAATTGGTTAAATGCAAATACTCATGCTAATGTTTCAAAAGGCAAAGCTTACCAGGGATTTAATAATTACTATTTAGAAACCTGCCCTAACGGGGCCTTAAATGTTCAAAGTTTTGAAGAAGTGACTTACCAAAATATTTATAGTGGTATTGATTTAAAGTGGTATCAAAAAGACGGGCATTTAAAATACGATTATATGGTAGCCGCAGGCGCGAATTATGAAAACATACAATTAGAATTAAAAGGCGCAACAGCCATTAAACTAAACCTTAAAGGCGAGTTAGTAATTTCAACTCTATTAGGTGATATTATTGAACAAGCCCCTTTGGTTATACAAAACAAAAAAAAATTAAAAGCAAAATGGCAAATACATAACAATGTGCTTAGCTTTAAAATTGAAAGCATTAACCCAAAACAAGCCTTTGTTATTGATCCTGTTGTACGCGTTTGGGGAACCTATTATGGAGGCACAGATCGTGAATTTGGAAATGGTTGTGCTACAGATGCTAATAATAATGTGTATTTAGCTGGATATACATATTCATATAATGGCACAGCAATAGCCACAACAGGAGCATACCAAACTATATTAGGAGGGAACCTTGATGCTTTTTTAGCAAAATTTGATGCCAACGGTGTTAGGCTTTGGGGGACCTATTATGGAGGTGCCGGAATAGACTTTGGACAATCCTGCGCTACCGATGCCAGTGGCAATGTGTATCTTACAGGATCAACAGATTCAACTACATCAAATACAATTATGGTTACAGCAGGCACGCACCAAACAACATACGGGGGAGGTTCAGACAGTGGCACAACAATAGCTACATCAGGGGCGCACCAGGTTACATACGGGGGAGAATACACTGATGGATTTTTGGTAAAGTTTACAGACAATTATACAGGCATTACTGAATCCGGACATGAAAATACAACGTGGAAAATTTATCCAAACCCGAGTAAAAATATAGTGAATATAGAATTGGAATCCTTTGATAAAACTATAGATATACTTATTATAAATACACTTGGACAAACAGTGCTTCAACAAAAAGCAGTCAGCACAAAAACAGAAATTGATTTAAGTAAGTTACAAAGCGGAACTTATTTTGTCAAGTTAGGATTGCTGACAAAAAAAATCATTAAGGAGTAATCCGTCTTATTTTCAAGTTAGCAGTCCATCAAAAAGTAGTAACCTTGAATGAGACGTTTATTTCTTGCTCCGGCAGAGTAAAATAGCATTAATAAAACCAGAGATGGTTGTATAATTGGCTTTAGATTAGCCAATCAAAAGCAGACTATTTTGCTCAGCCAAAGCATTTAAATTATGCATATAGCTATTCAAAATATTAAGCTCTTCGAAATCTAAGATTATCTCTTTTTTAACTAAAAAATTATAAAACGGCTTTCGATTTTGAAAACTAAGCCTTTAAAAATCCTAAGATTTTCTCTACACTATCCTTTGCATCACCATATAACATCTCTGAGTTTGGTTTATAGAATAAAGGATTATCTTCTCCTGAATACCCTGCACTCATAGAACGCTTCATGATAATCACCTTTTCTGCTTTCCATGCTTCTATTACCGGCATACCATAAATAGAACTGGCCGGATCATCCTGCGCACTTGGGTTCACAACGTCATTAGCACCAATTACCATTACCACATCAGTATCCGGCATGTCTTCATTAATTTCGTCCATTTCCAATACAATATCATAAGGTACATTAGCCTCTGCCAATAACACATTCATATGGCCCGGTAAACGCCCGGCTACAGGATGAATAGCAAAACGAACATTTTTTCCTGCCTTACGTAATGTTTGCACCATATCATGAATTGGGTATTGCGCCTTAGCAACCGCCATACCATAACCGGGAACGATCACCACCGATTTAGCTTCTTTCAATAAAGCAGCTACCTCTTCATGATTCAATGAAGTAACTTCCCCTTCAATGGCTTTCGCTTCGCCTTTAGCAGGTGCATTTCCAAAACCTCCCAGAATGACAGAGAAGAATGAACGATTCATGGCATGACACATGTGAATCGATAAAATAGCCCCCGAACTTCCAACTAAAGCTCCTGTTACGATCAACAAGTCATTACCTAACATAAAGCCTGCTGCCGATGCAGCCCATCCTGAATAAGAGTTTAGCATCGAAACAACTACCGGCATATCTCCGCCGCCAATAGCCATTACAAGCATAATTCCTATAAAACAAGCAATAGCGGTCATGATACCTAAATACAGCAACCCATCGGTTCCTTCCTGTTGGGCAAATAAAACACCCAGTACCACACACACCAATAATAATATAACGTTCACCGCATGTCTGCCGGGATATAATAAGGCCTTACTACGTACTTTACCTTCTAATTTTCCCCAGGCAATGATGGAACCTGTAAAAGTAATGGCACCGATAAAAATACCGATATACACTTCGGTTAAGTGTATGATATGTGCAGCTCCGGTTAATGCATGTGTTTTTGGATCCAGATACGAACCAAACCCAACCAATACGGCCGCTAATCCCACAAAACTATGCAGGATAGCCACTAACTGTGGCATTGCCGTCATTTCTACTTTGCGGGCCAGCATTAACCCAATAACGGAAGCAATAGCAATAGCTGCTATAATGTACACATGACCTGCCACTCCCTGACCAAGTACTGTAGCCAAAATAGCAATGGCCATACCTATAATACCATAAAACACTCCGCGCTTGGCAGATTCCTGTGAGGATAAACCTCCTAAACTTAAAATAAACAGAATACTTGCAAATAAATATGCCGCTGTTTGAATTCCTATAGCCATAATATCTTTTTTAATTTTTTATCTTCACTGAAGCTTCAGAGCAGGTGAATTATTTTTTAAACATTTTCAACATACGGTGAGTAACCACAAATCCACCAACAATATTAATGCTGGCCACCAAAATGGCAATAAACGCCAGAATAGTCATTGGATTTTTTATATCATCGGTTGTTTGCAGCAAACCACCAATTACAATAATTCCACTAATAGCATTCGTAACCGCCATTAAAGGAGTATGCAAAGAGTGAGATACATTTGAGATCAGTTGCCAACCAACAAATACAGCTAATACAAACACAGTAAAGTGTTGAATGAATTCGCCCGGTGCAAACTTACCAACCAAAAACAACAGAGCCCCAACCACGGCTAAACGAATAAACATGGATATGGTTTCTTTTTTCGACTTTTCGGCATCCGATAGCTTTACCTCTTCGGCTGTAGGCGGCACTACTTTTTTAGCACCTCCTGCCGTAGGGCTTACCTGAAGAGGAGCCGGTGGCCAGTTAATTTTGCCATTGTAAGTTACCATTGCTCTCGACACAACAGCATCTTCCATGTCGATCTTCCATTTTTCAGCTTTCCCCATATCATCTAATAAATGACATAAGTTATTACCATATAATTGAGAAGCCTGACTTGGCAATTGACTTAATTTACCGATGATCGTTACGCCGTTATCAGTTGTATAGATCTCCCCGTTTTTGGTTAACTCGCAGTTACCACCTGATGAAGCGGCCAGATCGACGATCACAGAACCCGGTTTCATCACCGCAACGTGATCTGCTAATATCAACTTTGGAGCAGGTTTCCCCGGGATTTGAGCCGTAGTAATAATAATATCTACCTCAGCAGCCTGTGCTTTAAATAAAGCCATCTCCGCGGCAATAAACTCCTTACTCATTTCTTTAGAGTAACCGGAAGCCGTAGCACCATCCTCTTCTATTTCAACCGTTAAAAATTGTGCTCCCATTGATTCGATTTGCTCTGCCACCTCTTTACGGGTATCAAACGCTCTTACAATAGCACCCAGCGAATTAGCTGCGCCAATAGCTGCTAAGCCCGCAACACCGGCACCAATAACCAATACCTTTGCCGGTTCTACTTTTCCGGCAGCAGTTATTTGACCATTAAGGAAACGACCGAAATAATAAGACCCTTCGATCACCGATCTGTAGCCGGCAATATTAGCCATAGACGACAGAACATCCATTTTTTGTGCTCTGGAAATACGTGGAATGGCATCCATCGCCACTGCATTTACCTTTTTATCAGCCAATTTCTGAAGTAAAGCCTGGTTTTGTGCGGGCCATAAATAGCTCAGCAACACCAATCCTTCTTTCATCATATCCACTTCCTCAACAGAAGGCTCTTTCACTTTTAATACAATATCCGATTTGCCATATATATCAGCGGCACTCGCCACTATTTTAGCCCCGGCTTCTTCAAACTCTTTGTCCGAAAAATTTGCTTTTACTCCAGCATTATGTTGAATGTAAACTTCAAAACCCTGCTTTTGCAAGCGTTTGACTGTTTTTGGAGTTGCAGCAACTCTTAGTTCGTTTGGGGATATTTCCGATGGAATTCCAACTTTCATATATAAATATTTAATTTTTGTAAACTACACTCTATTAACTTCGTGTGAAAATCAGTTGAACAAATAAAGCAAAAAAATACGAGTAATTCAAAACGGAATTATAAACAGGTGAAATATAGAATATGGATAGTTATGACTTTTTCATGTTATATTACCTGAATCCAATCTGCTTTTGCTCTCATCATTCCGTATCCGCACAAACTGTGATATTACTTTTTACTAAAATAAAAAAGCCCATACATCATATAGATGTATGAGCTTTCAATTTTTAAACAAAAAAATTATTTTGTTTCAGATGGTTTTGCTTCAGCAGCTTTTTTGTCTTTGCAACAAGCTTTACCTTCTTTTTTATCGCCTGAGCAAGATTTTCCTTCAGCTCCAGCTTTTTCTTTGCAACAAGCTTTAGTTTCTTTTTTAGTTTCTTTTTTTCCTTTATCCTTATCATCATGATTAACAGATGCAGATACGCTTCCTACTAATCCGGCGAAAGCTAACATTAAAAATATTTTTTTCATGGTATTGGGTTTAAGTGTTAATACTAATGAAACAAATGTAATAATTTAAATGGTTCAACTTTCAAGATAATTAAGATGACCTATGCATTAATCTGTTAAAAAAAGAGAATTCTGTTTTTTCGATTTAGATTTTATCATTTGTATTCACAATTTGATTTAAACTGATTTTTATCATTTATTATAGATCTTTTGCTTATGCTTTTCAACAAATCTACAGAATTAACAGTCATAGTTATTAACGATTAAATGATTAAAATGCCGATTAATTAATGCTTTATTTCGACTTATAATAATTTTATAGCGACCAAAAATTGAATATTTTATTTCCATTTTCCCCTTTTTTAGTTCCCAAAAAAATTGACTTATAAGATAAGTTGTTTTAACTTCATCATAACAATAAAAACTATCATTCATGAAAAAAACATTTATTCTATCAGGTCTTATTATTTCATGCCTGTCATTTAATGCTCAATCAAATAAGGAGTTTTGGCAGCCTGTGAATGAAAAAGAAATCACAGTTAGTGGTAAAAGGGATATTATTCCCAATAAGTATAGAACATATCGTTTAGATATGTCGGCTATTAAAAATTTATTGGCATCTGCCCCGCTTGATAAAAACGTTAAAACCGAAAATTCTAACGTGATCATTAGTTTACCAATGCCGGATGGTAGTTTACAAAAATTTAAAGTTGTAGAATCGCCTGTGATGGAAGAACCGCTTCAAATAAGCTTCCCTGAAATCAGAACCTATAATGTAAGAGGTATTGATGACGTTTATGCCAGCGGAAAGTTGGACGTTACTGAATTTGGATTTCATGGAATGATCCGTAGCCCGCAAGGAGATGTTTTTATTGATCCTTACTGCAAATGGAATGTACAAGACTATATCACTTATTACACATCTGACTTTGTTAAACCCGAAAGTGACCGTATGGTTGAAATTGGTGTTCTTGGAGCAGATAATGAAACCCTGGTAAGCAAAACAGCTTCTCCAACAGCAATGATCTGTTCGGGAACCAATCTCAGAACTTACAGATTAGCCATTGCCTGTACAGGCGAATATGCAGTAGCAGCAACAGGTTCTGCAACACCTACCAAGGCTCAAACTCTGGCCAAAGTGGTTACATCTGTAAACAGAGTTGATGGAGTTTATGAAACCGAAGCGGCTATTAAATTAGTATTAGTTCCAACTACGACGTTGGTTTTATATACTACTTCAGGTACAGGATTTACAGCAAGTGATAATAACAATGCCAATACATTAATTACAAAAAGTCAGTCGGTAATTACGGCTAATGTTGGAACCGCTAATTTTGACATTGGCCATACATTCAGTACCGGTGGTGGCGGATTAGCACAACTGGGCTGCGTTTGTTCGAGTGGATCAAAAGCCAGTGGAATTACAGGTAGTCCGAGCCCTGTAGGAGATGCCTACGACATTGATTATGTAGCGCATGAAATGGG
>JACQAK010000141.1 GCA_016194985.1 Bacteroidota bacterium | reverse complement strand
ATTTACCAACTTCATTAGTGGCTAATGGAGTATATAATTTCTTTCGTGTTTTATTTTGGTTGTCGAAGTTTTGCATAATTTTTAGTACGGAGGGTAAAAATGCTCATTACTTTCTAATTATTGAATTTACGAATTTTAGAGAAGAAAGACAACTATTGAAAAGTATGTGTATATGTTGTTAATAGATTGCTTTTAAAAGTTTCAATTGCCTGATTATCAATCATTGTGCTTAAATCATGTGTAGGGAAAATTTAATTAACTGAATTGTTAATATTGTTTAAAAACCGACTAAATATTTATAAACAATGCCTTAGTTAGTTAATATGGATAATTTTTTACTATTTATTGTAATATCTTTAACAGGTTGAAAAGACTCAATTACATATATCAATTCCTTTTACCTTGTTTAATCTGTCTTCTTTATGCGGGACGACTAAACTCGCAAACAGGTTATGAAAAGAGATTCCTGAGATATTTTAATTCCCAAAGTTTGGCAGGAAAGGTACATGCATTTGATACTCTTCATAATGATTATAAAGAAAGATGTTATCCTTATATAAAAGATGAATTAAAACAGATCAGAGAGCAGGCTATTATTGATCATAAAGAAGATGTATTAGACAGGTTAATCAAGATAGAGGCTGAGATGTTTTTTATTTATAAAAACTATTCTAAAGCAATTCCTTTGTTCACGGATTTACTGGCTAAACGTAAAATTAAAACCTATAAGGATAGTGCCGCAGTACTGTACTGTTTAAAAAATTCATACGTCCATTTACATTCATTAAATAAAGCGATCGAAATTCATAGGATTATGATGGGCTTAAGGAAAAAACATACGGACATCAATTCATGGTTGTTTCATCCTAAATTAAGCATCATTTACTATGAAATGAAAATGTATAAAGAGTGTTTAAATCAGCAATTACTGGAGTATGATGACGTTAAGCAAAGCAAACAAATGTTATTGGGCTATTATAATAACAGAGGTTTGTTTTGGCAAAAATATGGTAATATGGATAGCGCTTTAGCCTGTTTTAACAAGGCAAAAGATGTATTCTATTCTTTCCATTCAAAAAATAGCCTTACGATAAATGATGAATTTGTATTAGGATTAATCGAAGGAAACATCGGACAGGTATATATTCAGCAAAAAGAATATAAGAAAGCAATTCCCTTATTACAGAAAGATATTGCCAGCAGTATCAAGGCAAATGAGCTTTTAAATGCTGCTGTCAGCGAAACGGAATTGGCCATCTGCTATTTGAACCTGAATCAGCCCAATTTGTGTAAAAAATATCTGGATAGCGCCAATGTTAAATTAGCGCCTATTGAGGATTACAGAGCGAAACTCAATATCATTAAGCAATATGCTGTTTATTATGACAAAATTGGCTCATACCGCTTATCAATCGACTATTACAATAAGTTTATTGCTTATAAAGACAGTATTGATTACAAGGAAAATGTGAAAGAATTAATATCCTCTCAGGTTGCAAGTCAGATGGCCGAAAAGGAAAATTTAATTATAGAGAGTCAAAAAAATATCCGGGAAAAAAACCTGGAAGTAAGTAAACAGAAAACCCTTAGAAATGCATTGTTGTTTTGTGGATTGATTCTCATTATTGTAGTTGTTTTTATTTCTGTTCAATTGAAAAAAACCAAGCATCAAAAACAATTACTGGAGATCAGAAACAAACAAATTTCCACCAGAAATGAAATTATCAACAAGTCCCTTTCCGAAAAAGATCTGTTAATTAAAGAAGTTCATCACAGGGTAAAGAATAATCTGCAGATCATTTCCAGTTTATTAAAACTTCAATCGGCAAAAACAAATAATCCCGAAATTCAGAATTCATTAGGTGAGGCACAGGACCGGATTAATTCGATGGCCTTACTGCATCAGTTGCTTTACAGAAATAATCAAATGACGAGTCTGTTGTTCAACGATTATTTATCAAATCTGATTGAACAAATTTCGAGTAGTTTTTCTTTAACAAAAAAAAATATTGTCATTCAATCTCATTTAATGGAATTAGAACTCGATTTAGATACAGCCATTCCTTTGGGGTTAATTACCAACGAATTGGTATCTAATGCCTATAAACATGCTTTTCATGGTAAAGATGGCATCATTAAAATTGAATTATCCAAATTAATGAAAAACACGTATCAGTTAAAAATATCAGATAACGGTCAGGGATTAGCGGTTGATTTTGATTTGTCGGGTATGGATTCATTGGGGCTTGATATCGTCGCTATCTTGTCAGAACAAATAAACGCTGAATTAAAAATATACAACGATAATGGCGCTCACTTTGAAATTATTTTCAAGGTAGTTTAACTATTTATCGTTAACACCCTTGATAAAATCAGCAATCAGATAAGCAATTAATTTACCTGTTTTATTATCTGCTTTAATATGAGATAGAATAGGGGCACCCTCTGCAATATGAAAATAGACAGCTTTCAATTGTTTTCCGCATTGATAAGCATATTGTCTGGCCTGCACCGGCGAAATGCCACTGCTTGTTTTGGCACTGGATGGTACATTTGTAATGGCATCCAGATCAATTTCTACACCGCACCTATCCTGTTTTACAAATCCTATGTTTTTATTCAAGGCATCTGTGTAGGTTGTATTCTCTCTCACAAATACATCTTCGTAAGTACTGTAATACAAATGATTATTGTTTGCGGTAAATTCTTTCAAAACGCTACCCGTATTATATTGTTCGTGCATACAAAATACAGAATAGTTATGTATGTAATTTTCTTTATAGGCATAACTAAATCCGTTACCACTGTGCCTTCCTTCCAATGGACGAAAATCGGTATGAGGATCACAATTAATTACATTAAGTTTTTGCTCAAGAGCCAAAGAGCATCCTTTAATGATCGGGTAGGAGTTATTGTGTCCACCTCCAACAATAATTGGAATTTTTTCACATTGAATGATTTTTGCAATAATATCCGAAACACGTTGATCGATCACCGAAACAAGACTTCTTAATTCCAACATTTCAGTTTTGTTTTTGGTATTTAAATGATTGGATTTTTCCATCACATCATCCACAAAAACATGACCCAATACACAAATATCTTTACCGTTTAAAAACTGATTGCTTTGTTGGCTTAAAAAACTGTCTAGTGCCGGTTTCCAGGCGGTATGAGCGCCCCCTCGACCATAATTAGCTTTCACGCCAACATCTTCAGGAATCCCCAATAATACAAATTTACAATCCGAATTCAGTAATGCTTCTTCCCATGCGTCTGGTTTTAAAACCGACACATCTTCACCAATTTTTGTTTCATTGGTTCGTTTTCTGGTAAGATGCTCAATATCTTTTTTTGAGTATAGTTCTAGTAATTTCATTTAATTAGTTAGTTCAAAAAAAAAGTCCCAATGGTGGGACTGTAATTAGTTAAGATTGGTTTAGATATCAAAGATCAAGGCTTTAGAAAAAATGATCAATGAGTTTACATTGGTAAATGAAGCAGATGATTTTTTCATATAACGCAGAGATTTGATATTTAAACCAATTTTACTACCACTCATCTGAATTAACAGGAGTAGTACTTGATATTTTCATCGCTTCTTTTAAATCAGCAGCCAATACCGCACTTTGTTTAAATGCTTCGCTTCTGATACGTTTCCATAGGTCGTTTGGCAATTTCATACTACCACATTTTGGAACTTCGCTATACACATCACCACCGGAGAATTCCGCATTTTTTGCATTATGATTGATTTTAGAGATGGTGTAACGATATTTTCCTTCTTTCGCATCAACACTTAAATGCATGGTAATAGTTCCCTGAACATCAGCCGTTGGATTCAACTCTTTTGGTTTATACACAAATGTAACCACACATTCTGCTTTACTACCGGTGGTTACACCGCTTCCTTTGGTGTATTTTTTAGATTCGATCTTCACGAAGTTAACGGCTCGTTTTAAAATTTCGCTGGCAGCCATACCTTTCGGAGGATTGGTGTCTACAGGAAGAGATCCATCTGCATTTGGCGTTGATGGTAAAGGATCGGCCATCATCGTAATTACTTCCTGAATTTTTTTCTCGTCTGTTTTTGCTTCTTGTGCTGATAATCTGTTAACCGATAACAGGATAACAAATGCATAGAATAATGATGTTAACTTCATAAATAAATGGTGTTTTTTATAATCCCAAACAGGTAATCGAGTTTAAATTTACAGCTATTAATAGATTTTATGGTATTTATTAGGATTAACTTCTAACATCAGATTGTAAATAACATCAAACACATCATCTGCACTTGGTTTTGAGAAATAATCTCCATCAGAACCATAAGCTGGTCTGTGCTCTTTTGAAGCAATTGTAAGCGGTTTAGAATCCAGATATTGATAACCTCCTTGCTCTTCCAATACTTTTTGCATCATATAGGCAGAAGCTCCACCCGGAACATCTTCATCAAAAAACACAACGCGATTTGTTTTCTTTAATGATTCTACAATTTTATGATGAATATCAAATGGCAATAATGTTTGTACATCAATTAATTCAACCGAAATACCATGTTCTTCTAATTGCTTGATAGCATCCTGAGCAATACGGATTGATGAACCGTAAGTAACCAGGGTAACATCTGAACCTTCTATTAATGTTTCAGGAATACCTAATGGTACTTTATATTCTCCTATATTACTTGGTAAGTTTTCTTTCAAACGATATCCGTTTAATGGCTCTACTACTAACGAAGGCTCATCCGCTTCTAACAGCAAGTTATAGAATCCGGCAGCCTGTGTCATATTTCTTGGCACACACACATTGATGCCACGACAGGCATGAACAATCATACCCATTGGCGAACCACTATGCCAAACACCTTCTAAACGATGCCCGCGCGTACGAATAATCACAGGTGCTTTTTGCATACCTTTTGTTCTCCATTGTACAGTAGCCAGATCATCACTCATGATCTGTAATGCATACAACAAATAATCCAGGTATTGGATTTCGGCAATTGGTCTTAATCCACGCATGGATAATCCGATGGCCTGTCCCATAATGGTAGCTTCACGAATACCCGTATCAAATACACGGTGTTCTCCGTATTTAGCCTGTAAACCTTCTAATCCCTGATTAACACCACCAATTTTTCCGGAGTCTTCCCCAAAGATCAGCGTTTCAGGATATTTATTCAAGATATAATCAAAATTTTCACGTAATAATTCTCTTCCGTCAACTAATTTCTCTCCGTTATACTGAGCTGCAACAGATGTTATATGAGATGACTGAAAATTAGATTGAGACATCAGATGAGAGCTGTATCTGTCTGTATTTTCGATATTGGCCAAACGTAACCAATCTGCCAGTTTTGAGCGGGAAGCCGAATCTTCAGTTTTAGTTAAACGCAATACTTTTTTTACAGCATTATGAATTTCTCTTCTGATTGGCTCCTTTATGGCATTTAATTCTGTTTTGATTGTTTGAATGGCAGCAGCATTAACACTTCCAGATAATTCATCAAATAAAGCAGATACTTCTGCAACTTCAGATTTAATAGGCGTTAAATAATCCGACCAGGCTGCTTTTTGAGCAGTTCTTACGGCATTCTTAGCTTCTTCTTCAATAGCATTTAAGGTTGCTTCATCAGCTAACGCATTTTTAATAATGAACTCGCGCATTTTTTTGATACAATCAAAATCGGTTTCCCATTGCAAGCGTTCTTTTGATTTATAACGTTCGTGAGAACCTGATGTACTATGGCCTTGCGGCTGGGTAACTTCCTCAACATGCACCAAAACCGGCACATGTTGTTCTCGGCAAACTTTGGCCGCTTTTTCGTATGTCTCACATAAATGAGCATAATCCCAACCTTTGGTTTTAAAAATCTCAAAACCATTACTGCCATTTTCTCTTTGAAATCCTTTCAAAATTTCAGAGATACTTTCTTTGGTAGTTTGGTATTTTTTAGGAACAGAAATCCCATGGCCATCGTCCCAAACACTCATTAACATCGGCACCTGCAATACTCCGGCGGCATTAATGGTTTCCCAAAATAAACCTTCAGATGTAGAAGCATCACCAATCGTACCAAAGGCAATCTCATTTCCCTTATTGCTGTAATTTAAAAATTTCCCCTGATGTAAATCCGGATTAACTTTATAAAAATGGGAAGCATACGCTAATCCTAATAAACGTGGCATTTGCCCGGCAGTAGGAGAAATATCGGCTGATGAATTTTTTTGATGAACCAATTCTTTAAAAGAACCGTCTGCATTTAAACTGTGTGTTCCAAAGTGCCCTCCCATTTGACGTCCGCCACTCATCGGTTCTTTCTCCAGATCCGTATGTCCGTATAATCCGGCAAAATATTCCTGCAGCGACAATTCATTAATGGCCATCATAAACGTTTGATCGCGGTAATATCCACTTCTAAAATCACCGTTCTGAAACACCTTTGACATAGCAACCTGTGCTAATTCTTTTCCATCACCAAAAATACCAAACTTGGCTTTTCCGGTTAATACTTCCTTGCGGCCTAATAAACTTGTTTGACGGCTTTCATTAATCAAACGAAAATCATTCAAAACTATTTTTTTGAAATCTTCAAAACTTAAACCTTGTGTGGCTGAGATAACTCCTTCTTGCATAGTAAAATCCTTATCTTACAAATATAATTTTTTGGAGGGAATTACAAAAGATTTTCGACGTTATTTTTTAGATTAATAGTCTGATTTTGTCCTAAAAAAATTTGCACAAAAAAAGCCGTAATTGATTAATTACAGCTTTTAAATTTAATTAAAGATAAGAACAGGAACTATTTCTTTTTAGAAGCTTTTTCTTTTCCTGAAAATTCGTATTTCTTTTTCAATTTGTCTTTTTTGGTGATCTTGATTTCTCCACTGATATCGTAATTATCAACGGTACATTTCATAATTAAAGTTTGATCATTAGCATCTGTTGTCGAAATTTCTGCTTCTGTCCAGTGACCTTCATTTTGGTCTTCATCTGTATAGGTTGAATCTTTAGTTACTTCATATTTAATCCATTTGTATTCCAATTTATCAAATAAAAACTGGCTAAACATGCCTTTGCCGGCTTTAAATTCAATTTCATCCTCAACGCCTTTTTTTGGCGCAGAACCTTCTTTTAATTCAACAATACTCACAGTGAATTTTCGTTTGTCCAGACCATCTTTAGGTTCACCTTTTTTGATGGCATTAATACTTAATATTCCAACTGTTAAAACAGAGGCCGATATAATAATGTGTTTTAAGTTCATTGTTATTAATTTTTTTATTGTGGTAAATGTAATAAAATTACTTTTATATCAAATTCAATTTTTATACCAAGTTATGCAACCTTTAGCCGAACGAGTAAGACCCAATAATCTAGATAATTACATAGGTCAGGAGCATATCATTGGAAAAGATTCGGCTTTAAGAAAAGCCATCGAGCAAAACCTGTTACCATCTATTATCCTGTGGGGACCTCCCGGTGTGGGTAAAACAACACTGGCGCAAATTATTTCTCAAACTTTAAAACGTCCGTTTTATTCATTAAGCGCCATTAATTCGGGGGTAAAAGACGTGAGAGATGTTATTGAAAAAGCGTCTCAGGATGGTGGATTTTTTAAACAGGAAAAACCGGTATTATTTATTGACGAGATCCATCGTTTTAGCAAATCTCAACAGGATTCCTTACTAAATGCGGTAGAAAAAGGCATTGTGACCTTGATTGGTGCAACTACCGAGAATCCTTCTTTTGAAGTTATTCCGGCGCTACTATCAAGATGTCAAGTTGTTGTTTTAAAGCATCTTACAAAGGATAACTTAATTCAATTATTGAATAATGCTATTCAACATGATGAGTCTTTAAAAAGAAAAAACATTATCCTAAAAGAAACCGAAGCCCTGTTGAGAATTTCGGGAGGAGATGGAAGAAAGCTTTTAAATGCCTTAGAAATTGTTGTTAATTGTATTAGTGAAAAAGACATTGTTATAACGGATGAATTGGTAAAGCAGTATATTCAGCAGAATCTTGCTTTATATGACAAATCAGGCGAACAGCATTATGATATCATCTCTGCTTTTATCAAATCCATAAGAGGATCAGATCCAAACGGAGCTGTTTATTGGCTGGCAAGAATGATTGATGGGGGAGAGGATCCTGGTTTTATTGCCCGCCGGTTATTGATCCTGGCATCCGAAGATATTGGTAATGCAAACCCAACAGCATTGGTAATAGCTAATAATTGCTTTCAGGCTGTAAATGTGATCGGTTACCCGGAAAGCAGGATCATTTTAGCCCAAACCACTACTTATCTGGCTTGCTCGTCTAAAAGTAATAGTAGTTATATGGCCATTAATATGGCTCAACAGGAAATTAAAAAGTCGGGAGATTTGCCGGTTCCTTTACACTTAAGGAACGCTCCCACTAAATTAATGAAGGAACTGGGATATGGAGATGAGTATAAATATGCTCATGATTATGATCATCATTTTGTGCAACAGGAATTTTTGCCAAATGAAATCAGCGGAACAACCTTCTATAATCCTTCGGAGTTTTCGAGGGAAAAAGATTTAAAGGAATTTTTAAAACAAAGATGGGGTAAGAAGTATAACTACTAATCTTTATGAATAAGCTCTGGAATAGGCTCAAAAATAAAGATCTTGCCAAAACCTATAATTAAACCGCCAATAATTTGCTCGGCAATTTGCCAGGCACAATCCACTAAAATATAAGTTAAATTAATATCTTTAGTAAAAGAAATGCCTAATACAGTTACCAAAGCAAATAATATAAATCCAATAAAGGCTCCACTTACCACTCCACGAAGTAATGGTTGAGAAATATATTTAGCTAAAAACTGAGATTCAAAAGTTCTGTATAAGATAAAAGAGATAACCAGATAAACCAAAGCGGCTAATATTAGGAATAATGCTTTAGAAAAAGTAAGACGGTTCAAATCGTTTAAAAAAACACCATGCCAAAAATAAAAAGCCACATACATTAGTACGGCAGCAATTATCCAACTTAAGAAAAATCTAAACGAATATAGCATTGGCACAAAAGTAATATTTTCTGTTGCTGTTAAACAAAAACTTTGCCAAATATTTGATTGTTATTATGTTAAAAAAACGGTAAGTTTGTAATATGCGATTTTTTAAAAAGTCAGTATTTGGCCTTTTTTTGTTAAGTGTTATCGTTTCTTGTAAAAAAGAAACCAGTTGGGATATAGATGCCGCCGTACCTATTGCCCGAAGCCATCTTAATATCAGTAATTTTTTTGGCGATACGATTTTTAAGTCAGATCCTAACGGGCTTCTTCATATTGCATTTAGTAAGGATTTATTGAACTATACGATGGATAGTTTGGTAAAATTGCCTGACACAACCGTGAGTATTGGATATACGGTTCCTTTTTCGACATCTTTATCTCCTGGAGTACAGATATTCAGTAACGCTTTATCCAATGATAAAGAAATAACCTTTGATGTCAGCAATGGGGTTGAGCTTAATAAAGCGGTTGTGAAAAAAGGCTTGCTTAAAATTGATTATATCAATACATATGCTCAGCCTTTGAAGTTTAACTATATTATTAATTCGGCAACTTTATGGGGAACTCAATTAAGTATTGAACAGGTAGTTGCCGGAAGCTCTACTTTATCCAAAACATATGCTTTGGATGGTTACGATATTAATTTAACCGGTTTATCCCATACTAAAGTGAATACCCTGGTGCAAACCTATACGATTAGTACCGATCCAAGTGGAGTAGCCGATCAGTTGCAACCCGGGCAGGGTTTAACCATTAAACTATCATTTATAGATATTGTACCTGAATATATTCAGGGCTATTTTGGCCAGCAAAATTTATCATTTGGTCCGGATTCTACCTCCTTTGGCTTCTTAAGTAATTTTAGCACAAGTAATTTATTACTCTCCCAATCTGCTATTAATTTTAGAATTATTAATGAGTTTGGTATAGAAATGAGCAGCTCTATTAATAGCATGAGGTCTATCAAAACATCTCCAAATCATAATGTGGTAACACTCAATGCCGGAAATTTATTACAGTCTATTAATGTTGGAAGAGCCAATAAAACCAACAATCCTTCCAATCCGGTTTTTCCATGGTTCAAACAAATTAACATTAATTCATCCAATTCAAATTTAAATCCTTTCCTGGAAAACCTTCCGAATTATTTAGGCTATTCCGTTCATGCTGTTATTAACCCTTTGGGTAATATATCAGCCGGCAACGACTTTGCTTATTATGGAAGAGGCCTGAAAGTGATAGCGGATGTGGATATCCCTTTGGCGTTATCGGCCGATTATTTTAGTCTGGTGAATTATTCAAAAGTAGATCTGACTCAACTTAAAGAATTAAATAATGTAAACACCTGCCAAATCATCGTTCAAACCAGAAATAATTATCCATTTAAGGCTCAGATTCAGGGATATATGCTTAATGATCAAAATCAAATTATTGATTCCCTTTTTATCCCGGGTCAAAATATTATCGAATCAGCTATTACTGATGCTAATAATGTTGTATTGAATTATGTGGATTCGAAACTTGAATCTGATTTTAACAAAGACAAAATCGATCATTTAGCACAGTGCAAGCAAATAAAATTTGTGAGTTATTTATACCTTCCCAACCAGCCAACGCCTATTAAAATAAACGAAGACAGCTATCTGGATCTGGTAGTAAATGCTTTTGTGAACTATAATGTGAAATCAAGATAATGAAGACAAAAGCTGTATTATTTTTCTGTATTTGCTCGCTGGCGATGTTTTCTCAATACAATTCTGAGTTTTTGAATTTTGAAAAAACCGGAAGAAGTATTTCTATTAATGGTGAATATGAGCTTGGATCTAATGGAATCTATAACTCATTACTCAACAAATTTATAGTTGGTGGTTATATTGATAAAAAAACAAAGGACGCTTCCAATAATCACATGAAAGGGTTAAATGTATTGGGGGCTAATATGAACTATGATATATCTGCTTTTTTTGGAAGAAATTCGAAATATTCATATTTAATAGGGTTCAAAGACCAACAAATATTTAATTCTTCCTTTACAAAGGATTTTTATGAACTGGTTTTTTATGGTAATAAGCCCTACTTAAATGAAACTAAAAACCTATCCGGTTCCAATATCAATTCCCTTCGGTTTCAGGAACTAAAACTGGGTTTTATATGGCATAAAATTGACACAACTGCTAAAGTAGGGGTCTCTATATCCATTTTAAAAGGCCAGCAGTTATTTTATATTAAAGCAAAAGAAGGCTCTTCATTATATACTAATACAGATGGCACCGAATTAGTATTCAATTCGGATTTTACCATGGCCCTGAGCGATACGGCTAACCGAAAAAATCCTTTTGCCTATACAGGCATAGGAGCCAGTGCTGATATCTTTTTTGAAACACCCTATAAAGGAAAACTTGGGTTAGGAAGTGTATTAACCGTAAATGCCAATAATATTGGTTTTTTGCATTGGTTTGACAATAGTATGCAATACAGCAGTGATTCAACTTTTAAATTTAGTGGATATCATATCAATAATTTATTGGATCTTAAAGATTCTACGTTGGCTACTATAAACAGAGATAGTATCATCAGAACTACTACAAATGCACACAAAGAGTCTTTTAATGTTAATATACCAACCAATTTACTAATCATTAATAAAGTCAGATTTACCAACAAATTTTCGTTAGGAGTAGGGTTCAGGTATTTATTTAACTCTAATTTTAAACCTTATTTCTTTACAGATGCGGATTATCAATTTACATCAAAGATAACCGGAACCCTGCATATAGCTTATGGTGGGTATTCAAAATTAAATGTAGGATTGGCATTTATGTATAATACTCCGGGATGGTTCTTCAAAATAGGAAGCAATAGCTTGCAGGGATATATATCGCCTTCTAATACATACGGACAAGGTGCATTTGTAAGTATCGCTAAAAAATTTAAACACTAAAACCAATAGATGATGAAGCAATTACTATTAATACTGTGTTTTATAATCAGTGGCTTTGCTTATGCACAACCACCTTCGAAATTTTTCTCTACCTACGGCGGAAGCGGGTATGATGTTGGATATGATGTAAAACAGACATTGGATAAAGGTTATATTATTACCGGTTCTACCAGCAGTTTTGGTAAAGGAAACACCGATTTATACTTATTGAAACTCGATAGCATGGGGCAAAAGAGATTTGAAACATCGTTTGGTGGTTATAATAATGAAATAGGTAAAGGTGTTATTCAACTTCAGGACTCAAGTTATGTGATGGTAGGTTATACCAGTTCTTTTGGTATTGGCGGGTACGATGTCTTTTTAGTAAATGCAGATAAAAACGGGAATTTATTATGGCAAAAAACGATAGGAGGGAGCGATTGGGATTTTGCTTATGGAATAGAGCAAACAACAGATGGAGGCTTTATCATTTCAGGAACTACATATAGTTTTGGTTATGGAAACGCGGATGGTTATATTATTAAAACAGATGGAGCAGGTAATGTCGTTTGGAGCAAAACCTATGGCGGCAAAAATGATGATGAATTTAAATCGGTGACCCTTACTTTGGATGGAGGTTATGCTTTAACCGGCTATACCAAAAGTTATAATGATTCGTTGGGAGATGCCTGGGTATTTAAAATCGATATGAATGGAGATTCGTTATGGAGTAAATATTATGGAGGGAATAAGGAGGATTTTGGAAATGGCGTCATTCAAGATTTAAATTCTAATGTTTTTGTGGCAGGAGGCACTAAAAGCCATTCTACAGCCGGAAATTCGGAAACATTTATCGCAACTTTTGATCCTTTGACAGGCGTATTGGGATACAATTATATAGATCCAAGTACGGGAAGTGAATATTACAATGATGTTACACAGGGACTAAATGGTAAAATTGCCAATTGTGGAATTACTAAAAATCCTGTATTTGGCTATGATGGTATTATTGATATGTACTTTAGTTTTTATGTTTATTTTAATTTCTTTAGCAAAGGATCTACTATGTATGAAGAATTTTATGCCATCAGTAAAACAAAGGATAAAGGCTTTGTTACTGTTGGAAAAACAACAGGGTATTCGGCTGTATTAGAAGATATCTTTTTAATGAAGATGGATAGTGCCGGAAATTATGGGGTTAGTATTGTAGGTATTGAAGAAAATATGAAAGCAAATGGTACTTTGGTAATATATCCAAATCCATCAAGCGATGTGGTTCATATTTTAATACAATCGTATTTTAATTATAAAGAGTTGAAATATGAAATTGTTGATTTAAGAGGACAATTAATCGTTTCTGATAAAATCTCTCAATCAAATACCTCTGTTGAAACCTCCAAATTAGCTTCCGGATTATACTTTATTAGAGTATATGAAAATAATGAGATTTTAAATTGTTCCAAAATATCCATCATTAAGCCTTAAATATGTTTGAACGTATTTTTTTTAATAACAACGAAAAAATAACGAAAAGGGTATGGGTATATTTTGTAATTATTGTTCTTGCAAATATTTTTTTTAGAATAATCGATCTGGATTTTTCTTCGTTTTGGTATGATGAAATCATTGCTGTAAAAAGTGCATCAGAAGATTTTGGTCATATAAAACACGTTTCCGAATGGGATAATAACCCGCCATTTTATTATTATTGTCTTAGTGTTTGGATCAAATTATTGAATAACAGTGAATTTTGTTCAAGGTTATTAAGTGTCTTATTTGTTTCTTTTTCAGGAGGGATCGTATTTCTATTTGCCAATAAATATTTTAATAAAGTAACAGCTATAGTTACATCATTCTTATTTTTATCAAGTAATGTATTGTTTTTTTATTCTCACGAAGCCAGAGCATATGCCTTAGTTCTGCTTTTAGCATTATTATCTTCCTATCTGTATTTCAGTTTAAAAGAAAGACCTGTTATAAAAACTATGATTTTATTGGGGCTTATAAATTTTCTATTAATTTACACACATTACATATCAGGTTTGGTTATAGCTTTTGAAACCATCTTGATGTTTTTCTGTTTCGAGAAAAAACAAAAAAAATATTTTTTTTATAGTACACTGATTTCGATATTATTTACAGCTATTCGTTTTACTAAAAAACAGATCTTATTGATATTAGCCTTTAATGGCTCAGGTAAAACATTTTGGTTAAAAAAAGCGGATATTCATTCTCTTTACACCGTATTAACATCTTTCTTTTTCAATAAAACACTTGTTATTCCTTTAATATTATTAATCTTTATAGGAATAGCGTTATTACTAAAATTCAAAACTAAGGATTCATTTTTCGCTGTGCTTTATTCTTTTTTAGTGGGAATCGGTTCAGTTGTTGTTCTTTTTATAATGGGAACTCAAACCCCAATTTTTTTAGACAGATATTTAATCTTCTCAATACCTTTTATTTTATTATTAATAGCATATGCATTGTCTTTTATTAAAATAAAAATGATTCCTATAGTTTTGTCTGTTGCTTTTTTTATGTTTTCAGCTTTTAAAATCGATTACAAAACAGATAAAGGAATGAATTACAGAAGTACTGTTTCTTTTTTGAAATATTTCAAGAAAGAAGGTGATTTGGTTATTGTTAAAACTAAAGATGTCAAGTCTTTGTTTTGTTACTATTACGATAAAGATTTTTTAGCACAAAAAAAGAGTGATTTGCCTGAAACTGATAATATTATATTTTGTACTTCCTGGGCAGATATGGATAAAGATCCTGTTAAATACAAAAGAATTATAGTAATTGATTCGTTTTCAGAGATGAATCCGGATGAACCGGAATTTGTCACGAAATTGTCTGCTTTGAAACATAAATATGCTATTTTGGATCTCTATAGAGGAGTTAAAATAACTTTATATAAATAAAAAACGCCATCTGTGAGTTAGCAGATGGCGTTTAAATTATAATAAAAAGTTACTACAAGATCAGCATCGCATCTCCATAAGAGTAGAAACGGTATTTTTCTTTAATTGCTTCCTTGTAGGCTTTCATAATTAAATCATAACCTCCAAATGCTGCAACCTGCATTAATAAAGTAGATTCAGGCATGTGAAAATTAGTGATCAT
>JACQAK010000027.1 GCA_016194985.1 Bacteroidota bacterium | reverse complement strand
GCTCTGAAATCCAAAGGGGGTAAGTTACGGTAAGCATAAATAGGAAAGGCTACAAATAAGATAAGAGCAATAACTGTGAGAGACAATGTTATAAGCTCAGAGAATAGCTCATTAATACTTTCTTTTCCGGAAATTAAAAGTGTAATTAAGATTAATAAAACCACATCTTTCCAGAAACTGGTCCACGGTTTTAGCACCAAAAAATCCCCAAAGCAACCGCATGTAGTTACTTTGTTGTAGCAGGCCGAATAAAAAGTTAAAAAGGTAAAGAAAGCAATTTGAGCAAATAGTAAACCTAGGGTCAGGTTACGCTTATAGCCAATTAATAACATGAATCCCAAGGCCATTTCGCTTACACATAACAAAATAGCCAGGGGGAGGGCAATGTGAGCAAAGGCTTCAAAAAAACTTAGCCCCGAGTCGGCTTTAAAAACCTCAAAGTATTCCTGTAATTTGTAGCTAAATCCAAGAGGATCGTTGGCTTTGATAAAACCGGAAAAGATAAATAAACCACCCACTAAGATGCGCGACACATGAGTAATAATGGGATATTTATTAATAAATGCGGAGCCATTTACCAGTATTACCAATATTCCTAATACAATGCCGATGGTTGTTTTGCTAAAGCATGGAGGGCAGATATAGAAGAAGAATGCGGCAAGGCCTAAAGACCATAAAGCGCGGAAAATTTTAGAGGATAAGAATTTTTTCATAGATATTTCAGTTTAACTCCCCGAAATGGTTCACCTATTTCGGGAGTATTGTTTTAATTCTCTAATGTATAACCAATAGGAGTAAGTAAAAAGTGTTTTTGGTTTTTTTAACTAACAAAGAGTCGTTTAATATCTCTCTAATTTTAATAAGGAAAATGAACGATTTATTCAGTAGATTTATAGTATATAAATCCGATGCTATGAAACGCTTCACCACACTCTTTGTTATCAGTTGTAGTTTATTATGTATTACCTGTAGTAAGAAACCAAAGGGTAGCCCCGGAGAAAATGAAATATGGCTCGAGTATAAATTATTTCAGCCTTCGCAATTGATCGTAAAATCAGGTACAACGGTAACGTTTACCAATAAAGATAACGCCAATCATTCGGCAACCAATATTAATGGCTTGTTTGACAGCGGAAAAATATCTTCCGGGCAATCTTATTCGTTTACCTTTACTAAAACAGGCAGCTTTAGCTTTTACTGTAAATACCATTCTTCAGTAACTGCCGAACAGGGGTACATTACAGTTCAATAACCATTTTAATTGGTTTTCTTGATACCTTGTTTTTTAATGACTTCCATTTCTACCTGTAGGTTTCTCAGCATACTCATAATACTGCCTACATTTAGCTCTTCTTCTCTGTAATCGGTCATATTGATGCAGCAGGTATATTCCCATACTTCTAAAATATCCCTTAAGTTAACATTAAACGGAGGATACATTTTATTATCCGAATGACACTCGAGGAATCCTTTTTTAGTATTGACATTAAAAATACGTTTGTAAGAGATTCCATCTTCTTTGGTAACCACAATATAGGTTTGCCCGTTTTTAATATCCTCAATTCTGTCGAGGTATTTGGCTACCACAAAAGAACCTTCTTTGATTGGTGGCATACTATCGCCCTTGATCGGAAATGCACGGTGTTTTCCTGAAGGCAGGAACGGTAATTTCATGCGCGGTAATCGCTCCATGTATTCCGGATCGGCATACCCTCTTAAATAACCTGCACTGGCTTTTAATGGCACTAATTCTACAGCATCTCTGCCATCTTCATCAATAACCACCGGAAACAGCATACGGTTTTTTCCAACTTTCATTAAGCCATCCAGATTGGTTTTGGTTAAGTCTCCCCGCACCAATGCATCCACAGCGATGTGAAAAAAATCAGATATCGCAATTAATAAATCAATAGATGGTTCATTACGATTTTCTTCGTAGGCGCCCAGGCGCGAACGTGTAATTCCTAAATGGTCTGCTAATTGCTCTTGCGATAAGCCTTTTTGAAGGCGCAGGAATTTTAAGTTACTGAAGATTTTACTCATGATTTCTAAATTGCTACAAATTATAGCACGAATATACTACATTAAATAGTAATTTTGTAAAAGGTTTTTGTTAATTTTTGTTTTTGTTGTTGACATGGTTCTGTAAATAAGTGAAAGCTTGTTTACGGAACCTTTGTCTTTTAAGGAATGGAACGCAGATGACGTGGATAGGACAGATTTTCACTGATTCTGTAAATGCGTTGCTTATTTCTAATAGTTGCTTACTAATTTTTTTGATTTTTAGTATCCTTATCCTTTCTAATCAGCCTCATCTGTGTTATCAGCGTTTCTATTTGTTTGCTCACTTTTCAAAGGAATGGAACGCAGATGACGCTGTTTTTTTATGATTTTAAATGATAAATAGGAGAGGTTTTTATAAAATCATACCATATCATGATTATCTGTAAAATCAGCGTTCTATTCTTTAGCTTAATCTCATCGTCCTATGAGGAATATTATCTTCTAAATACATTTCTCCTTCAGGCACAAAGCCTAATTCACGGTAAAATCGGTCGAGATACAACTGAGCACCAATAACAATAACGGATGAATTGAATCGTTTTTTGGTTTCGGTAATGCTGTATTGCATCAACAACTTGCCATAGCCTAACTTCCTTACCGAAGGATGAGTGACAACACGGCCAATGGAGGGTTCTTTTTCGTACGAAATCCCTATAGGTACCAAACGGGTACAGGCCACTAATTTGCCCTGATCATATCCCAGCACATGAAAGGACTGTTGATCTTTATCGTCCATATCCAAATAAGGGCAATTTTGTTCTACTACAAATACTTCGGCACGTAGTTGCAGGAGTTGGTATAACTCCGTAGTGCTTAGTTCCTGAAAGGTTTTTGTGGCGAATGTGATCATGTTTTTTCTAGTCCTCCCTCGGTCCCCTCCGGAGGGGGATAGGTAATTAATATTGATTAATGGATAATAATACTAATGTACAGGCTTCTGTAGCTTCAATGCCTTTGCTTTCGGCCAGTGCTTCAAATTCAGGGTTTTCGGTACCGGGATTAAAAATTATACGCTTTGGTTTTAATGAAAAGATATAATCCATCCATGCCGGTTGGTTATCCGGACCAATATATAAGGTTACTGTGTCAATATTTTCCAGTAAAGGTTTATCGGTAATAATAGATAGATCGTTAATGGCTCCGCTTCTGATGCCAACCGGAAATACGGTGTGTCCGTGTTTTTGCAAGCTTAGCGTTGCTTTGTTGCTATATCTGTCGGTATTGGGCGATGCACCAATAACTACGGTTGGTTTATTCTTCAACATAATTCAAATCTTTTCCAAAGGTTTCTTCTAAAAAATACAAGGCAATAAACCCTATACCGATAATGATGCATCCGGTGATTTTTGTAGCTAATAATTTATCGACATCACATACAGAGATGATGGCGCTTAGTAATAAGGAGATTAAAATAGTAGAACCGCGTACAAAATTTGGCGCTGTAGTAGTAGCCGTGGCTCTGATATTTGTGCCGAATAATTCGGAGGCCGTACTGATAAATACGGCCCAGTAACCAGTTGCAAAGCCTATAAAGGTAACAATGCTATAAAACACCGTAACGGATATACCTCCAAATAAAAAGTAAAGGACTACCCCTAAAACCGTTAGTGATAAAAATACTGTAAATGCTTTTTTTCGGGATTTCAACAGCTGACTGATCAATCCTGAAACAATATCTCCTACCGTAATACCGGCATAAGCAAACATAATGGATTTTCCGGCAGAAATCGATTTTTCCGGTAGTCCCATCAATTCACTTAGTTCAGGAGAAAACAAGACTAACGTTCCCATCACATACCAAACAGGAACAGTTACAAAAATGATACATAAATATTTCGAGATACTTTTTTTATTGGAAAACAGTTGTAATATATTTCCCTTTTTAACATGGCTTTCGGATTTAATTGCCGCAAACATCCCTGATTCAAACACACCAATACGCAATACCAAAAGGGCTAATCCCATAGCTCCTCCCAGATAAAATGAATAGCGCCAGTTGGTAATCACATCACCCATGAAGCCAGCTACCACTGCGCCAAACACGCCTACAGTAGCAACAATCATTGTGCCGTAGCCGCGTTTTTCTTTACTCATGCTTTCGCTCACCAAAGTAATTCCTGCACCCAATTCGCCGGCTAAGCCAAAGCCGGATACAAAGCGCAGCACAATATAGGCATCGGTGCTTTCTATCATTCCGTTTAATATATTGGCAATAGAATACACTAAAATGGAACCGAATAAAACAGATAGACGACCTTTTTTATCGCCTAAAATTCCCCAAAAAATCCCGCCCACCAGCATTCCAAACATTTGCCAATTCAATAATAGTTTGCCGTAAGATGCATTTAATACTTTTAGTACGGCATCAGAAATTCCGGGGTATTGAATAGGAAGAATGGTATTTAAGCTTTCGGTTCGCTCAACTCCAAATAATAATAAATCGTAAATATCTACAAAGTAACCAAGAGCTGCTACAATAATTAATTTGTTGAGGTTTTTACTTTGTTGTGCGTTTGGCATTTTTTTGAATTATTTTCAGGTAGAAAGATATTTGTCAGTTCGAGCGGAGTCGAGAACGAAATATCTTTACATGATTAATAGAAATTTAAACGAACTTATCTCCTTTTTGAACTTTAACGTCGTTTACAAAATTACGGATCTGTTGTTCGTCTTGTTTTTTGCAAACCATTAGTACTCCGTCAGCCTCCACTACAATATAGTCTTTTAAGCCCTGAAGCACTACCAGTTTATCTTTTGGAACATGAACGATACAGTTATTGCAATCGTATTGAATAATGTTTTTTCCTACAAGTGCATTATCTCCTTTATCATGTCTGATGTGGGTATATAAAGAGCCCCAGGTACCAAGATCGCTCCAGCCAATAATAGAAGAGCGCACATACACATTCTTGGCTTTTTCCATTAAGGAATAATCAATAGATATGTTTTTGCAAACGTTGTAGGCTTGTTTGATAAAGTCCTTTTCTTTAGGTGTGTTATAAAATTCTATACCATCCTTAAATACATTAGCTAACTCCGGGTCATTTTGTTCTAATGAATGGATAACGCTTTTAGTGCTCCAGATAAAGATACCGGAGTTCCATAAAAAGTCACCATTTTCCATAAAAAACTTAGCCATGTCGTGATCCGGTTTTTCAATAAAGGTTTTTACCTTATACATCCGTTTATCTTTTTCCTCTACAGGAGAATCCACAAACTGAATATAACCGTAACCGGTATCAGGCCTTGAGGGTTTAATACCCAAAGTTACCAGACAATCTTCGCTTTTTGCTTTTGCCACACAGGATTTGATGGCTTTGATAAAGGTATCTTCTTTGGTAATTAAATGATCTGCAGGAGCTACTACTGTAACAGCTTTTGGATTGAGTTTATGGATCTTATAAGAAGCATAAGCTACACAGGGTGCTGTGTTTCTGCGGGAAGGTTCTGTTAAAATATTTTCTTTAGGAATTTCCGGTAATTGTTCGGCAACCAGATTTTCATAAATATCGCTGGTAACAACATAAATGTTTGAAGCAGGACATAATTCTTTAAAACGGTCGAAGGTTTGTTGTATCAAGGTTCTTCCTGTTCCAAGAATGTCTAAAAATTGTTTGGGATGAGCGGTGGTACTCATTGGCCAGAAACGTGTTCCAACTCCACCGGCCATTATAATACAGTACTGATTTTTCATAAAAAATAAAGTACTAATTTAAGTAAAATAATGGTACATAAAAATTTTAAAACGTTATCAAATCTTAATTCCGATCACTAAAACGTCATCAATTTGCTCGGCCCCGCTTTTCCAGTCCATAAAGGCTTCCGTAAGTTTTTGCTTTTGCATCTCCATTGGTAATTCCACATTTTCCAATAAGGTTTTCTGAAGGTTGGTAAGCATAAATTTTTTACCTTTTGGCCCGCCAAACTGATCGGCATACCCGTCGCTAAACAGGTATAAGCAATCGCCTTCATTCACGTTTACTATATGGTTTTGATAAACCCTGCTTTCCTCTAATTCAAGGCCTCCGATAGGGAATTTAGTAGCTTTAATAATTTCTAATTCGTATCCCTTATTTTTTCTGTAAATCCATAAAGGTCTGTTAGCACCGGCATATTGAACTTCGTTAGAATTTGCATTGAAAGCGCATAAGGTAATATCCATACCGTCTCTTCTTTCAAATTCTTTGGCATTTTGGTTTAAGGCAATTTTTACACCTTTATGTAATTCTAATAAAATATCTCCCGGAACGGTTATTTTTTTCTCATTCACGATCTCATTTAATAGGGTATTACCTACAATACTCATAAAAGCTCCCGGTACGCCATGTCCTGTACAATCTACAGCCGCTATAAATCGGGTATCACCATTTTTGGCAAACCAGTAAAAATCACCACTTACAATGTCTTTAGGCATGTAGAGTACAAAACTGTTATTAAACAAATTACCAATTTCACTTAAGCTTGGTAGTAAAGCTTCCTGAATGTTTTTGGCATATTTGATACTGTCCATAATTTCTATATTATGGTGCTCAATCACTGTTTTTTGTTCGATCACTTCTTTATTAATGATCTCTACTTTTTCTTTTTCTTCCCGCAACTCCTTTGTTCGCTCTGTTACCTGTAGTTCCAGTTTTTGTTTATCCGCAATGAGTTTTTTAGTATGAATAAAGTTATATAACCATATGCCACTGATTAATACAATAACACATAATGTATAGAACCACCAGGTATTATACCATGGTGGGGAAATAACAAAGGAATAGGTGATTGATTCTTTATTCCAAAGTCCATCATTATTCATGGCTTTAACCATGAATTTATAAGTACCGGGAGGTAAAGAAGAGTAGGTAGCCTCTGTTTTGGAAGTAGGAGGAGTCCAATCATTATCCAATCCCTCCAGTTTATATTGGTACATTACTTTTTCAGGGGCTGTTAAGCTGATCCCAATAAACTGAAAGGTAATGTGATTTTTATTGAACGGTAATTGAAGATTTTTTGGAAGTAGATTTATGGAATCAACTCCTGTTGAGTATTTTAAAATATCTTCCTGTCCAAAAAATAATTTCACATGATTGATCTGTGTAATAGCTTCAATGGTATTTTTCTTATCGAATTTAGGGTTATAGATTTCTACCCCGGCAATAGTTCCAATTAAAATACGACCG
>JACQAK010000140.1 GCA_016194985.1 Bacteroidota bacterium | reverse complement strand
TTTGGAATTATCTGTTTTTCTAAAGCCTTGCGCATCTTTATAAGAGCGAATGGATTTGTCATTTTTAATGATGCGGATTTCTTTTCGGTACCAACGGCGCGAATTACCAACGTAATTGTAGCTGCCATAAAAATGCACATAATTAAATAATAATCCATCAACCTGCTTGTCATCCTTGTATTTCTGCATGGCTTCTTTTATAGCGGCTAAATGCTTTTCGTGCACACACTCATCACTTTGTATATAAAAACACCAATCTGTATCAGCACTTATGGCATCAAAGGCTTTATTGGTTTCCATGGCCAGTACCTGACCACCTTGTCGTAAATGGTCATTCCAAACCGTTTCAATGATTTTAATCTTAGGAGAATTAATGTTTTTAATTAATTGAAGGGTTTCATCTTCGCTGTTACCAACGGCTACAATAAATTCGTCGCAAATGGGTAAAATAGAGGTAATAGCTTCCACCACAGGATAGTCGTACTTAATGGCATTTCGTATGATGGTAAAGCCTGCTACTTTCATTGTGTGTTATACTTGTAAGTTGGTTCTCGAATTCGCTCTCACGCCGAGGCGTGATGACAAAATTGAAAATCTGCGTTCATCTGCGTAATCTGCGGGAAACAAATTTAAAATTCCGGATTTTGCCCAACAAAATTTTGAGGAGTGATCTTCAATAATTCTGCTTTTACTTTAGCATTAACATTTAACCCATTAATGAAGGCATGCATGGAGTCTTTGGTAATATGCGTATTAGTGCGTGTCAGATCTTTTAATGCTTCATAAGGCTTTGGATAGCCTTCTCTGCGTAAAATTGTTTGAACGGCCTCTGCTACAACTGCCCAGTTATTTTCCAGATCCCTGTTAAAGATCTCTTCATTTAAGATCAATTTATCAAGCCCTTTGATAATACTTTTATACGAAATCAAAATATGTGCCAGGGGCACGCCTAAGTTTCTTAATACGGTGCTATCCGTTAAATCTCTTTGTAAACGTGATACCGGAAGCTTGGCTGCTAAATGTTCCAGAATGGCATTGGCAATTCCTAAGTTGCCTTCTGCATTTTCAAAATCAATAGGATTTACTTTATGAGGCATGGCCGACGAACCAATTTCCCCTGCCTTTAATTTTTGTTTAAAGTAATCCATACTCACGTATGTCCATATATCACGGCATAAATCCAATAGGATGGTATTAATGCGTTTTAAAGCATCACAGTAGGCTGCAATATTATCATAATGCTCAATCTGTGTAGTGAACTGGCTTCTGCTTAAGCCTAAGGTATTATTCACAAATTCGTTTCCGAATTTGATCCAGTCATGCTTGGGATAAGCCACATAATGCGCATTGAAATTACCTGTAGCACCGCCAAATTTAGCTGAGAAAGGAATTTGTAATAGCTGATCAATCTGAGTCTGTAAACGTTCTACAAACACATAGATCTCTTTTCCTAAGCGGGTAGGAGAGGCCGGTTGGCCATGAGTACGGGCCAGCAACGAAACGTGTTTCCATTCTTTAGCCAGGTATATTAATTTGGTATGCACACCGCTTAAGTTAGGGATAATCACTTCATCTGTGGCTTGCTTTAAGGACAAAGGAATAGAAGTATTATTTATATCCTGAGAAGTTAACCCAAAATGCACGAACTCTAAATAATTTTCCAGACCCTGTGTTTTTAGTTTTTCTTTGATGAAATATTCTACCGCCTTCACATCATGATTGGTTGTTTTTTCTGTTTCCTTGATCACTTCTGCATCGGCAAACGAAAAATTTTCATAAACGGATTTTAATCCGGTGATCTGGCTTTCTGTCAATTTTGGTAACTGAGGTAAGCCCTGTTGAGACAGGAGAATGAAATAATCAATCTCTACCTGCACACGGTATCTGATCAATCCGAACTCAGAAAAATAGGCCGCTAATTCGTTGGTTACTTTGCGGTAACGACCATCAACAGGAGAAATAGCAGTTAAAGTATTTAATTCCATAATTTTAAAATAAAGGGTAAATATAGGGAATTTTGGAGAAAAATAAGGTAGGTTTTTAAAACCATACAAGCCTTAAGAGTTATTCTGTAACAAGAATCTTCCTGAACTCAACTTTGTGTTCACCAATTAATTTCACAATATACATGCCTTCCGGATAACCCGTTAAATCAGCCTTTTGATAGCTTGATTCGATTTTATTTTCAGAGATTAATTGCCCGCTTAAATTGTAAATTTCATATTTCGTAAATATTTTTTCTGTTTGTGAAATGGTTATACTGTTCTTGGCAGGATTTGGAAAAATCCTCAATCCGTTTGTAGTAGGGGATAATCCGTGCACTCCTGTGATGAATCCGTCGTACTTTGTTTGCGCCTGATGAGCAGCGCTGATTAAGTTTGGTAAGCTATCGCCACCAATTAATGCAAAGGCAATTTTAACGGATTGGCCTGGGCCTAATTTTACAGGGCCACTGCTCATAACATTAATAACGTCGTTTCCTGTGCCGTTTGTTCCGGCTGCTAAACGCTGTGTAGATAAACTCAGATATTTGTCTTTGGTACTCACTCCATTCGCAAAATCCAAGCCGCCATTTCCTCCGCTTACATGATCAACCGCATAAAAGTTGGGTGGCGCTGTACTGGTCAATAATTTAATACCGCCATATTTACCACCTGTTGCTGTATAAAAGCTATAACCCATTTTTGTTCCGGCATCGTAAGCACTTCTGTTTTGTGTATAGGTGCCGCCATCAATATCCCAATCGGCAAAAATACCGGCATACATGTTTTTTATACTGTCAGAGGAGTGAGTGTTAGTAATATTATATTCCCATATAACAAACTGTGTATTTGGTGCGGTAGACCATGCATATGTATTTTGGTCGATAGTAACAGGTAATGGAGAAAAAGCAAGATTATCATTAATTTTTGCCTTCGTATCAAAGTCAGACGTTACAGAAGGGATTTGTAATAAGATACGGTTAACGGTGCCAAAATCAATATCCGCAACACTGGTATTATTTCCTCTCACGCAATCCGATACTTTGGTAGTGTCGCTTCCAACCATTAATCCTGCCTCATACAACAAGTCGGTATTTTTGTATTTGAATCCAAGTCCCTGTACCTGCGCATCCTGATTGTAGCCTATCTTTCCTTTACTGGTGGCCGTAGTAGCCACGTCATTGATGTCAATGTTTATATAATCTACATTAACATATAGTGTAAAGAACTGCTTGGCCTGAAAAGTTCCGTCGCTCATCACTACT
>JACQAK010000026.1 GCA_016194985.1 Bacteroidota bacterium | reverse complement strand
GCTGTTGTGGATTGTACAGGGCATGGAGTACCGGGGGCATTTATGTCGCTTATCTCGAGTAGTATTTTAAATGAAGCGGTTGAAGAACATATCAGTCAGAATAGCCCTGCCCGAATGCTGGAGCATTTGCGGTATGAGATTAATATGAGGTTAAGTCAAAATTCAAATGATCAGCTTAGTGACGGATTAGACATTTCGTTAATTTGTTATGATAAAGTAAAAGGGACTGTTGAATATGTGAATGCGAACAGACCGTTATATATTATCTCCAATAACGAGTTAATTACACTGGCTTCTGAAAATGTAAATATTGGCGGGTATGCTGATTTTGGAAGCGTGATTCCTTCCAAAACTATTTCTATCAGAAAAGATGATTTGTTGTTTTTGTTTACAGACGGTATAACCGATCAGTTTGGAGGAGATAAAAACAAGAAGTATAATCCGGCACGCTTGCGCCAGTTCCTGCTGATGAATACACACTTGCCGTTACCAAAATTAAAAGACAAACTGGTAAAAGAGATTTCTGAATGGCAGGGTACTTATGAGCAAACGGATGATATTTTGTTTGTTGGGTTAAAAATTTAAAGCAGGTTTAAAATTTAAGTGTATGATCAATTTAAAGTCCATACCCTTTTTAAAAATTCTGTTGCCTTTTGTTGCCGGAATAATCTGCGCGCTTCAATGGGGTCAGCTTGAACATATACACGCCATTTGCATTGGCTCGTTGGTAGCAGTAATTATTTCATTTTTGTTTCAAAGGTTTCACAAGTCTGCTTCTCCTTTCAAAAAAGGTGTCTATACTATTTCTATCACTGTTTTTTTATTTGTATTAGCGTTCGAATCCTGCTTTTTATATAACGCCAAAAACAATCCTTACCATTATTCGCACTATGTTTCCGGACAGAGGCAGTCGTTTATGGCCTGTATAGAAGATATTCCGGTTAGCAGCGAAAAATTCATTAAGCTTTCTGTTAATATTACCGGCATAGAATCCAACAACAGATGGTATTATGCAGAAGGGAAAACAATGGTGTATCTAAAAGCCATACAGCCTTTGAAACTGGATATTGGCAACACTCTGTTAATCCGTTCTAAATTCAGTTACCTTAATGCACCAAACAATCCCTATGAATTTGATTACAGATCCTTTTTGGAAAGGAAAAATATTTTTCACACCATCTTTGCTGCAGAAGAAGACCTGTTTGTGATACCGCAGGAGAATCGTTTTGTGATAACGGAACTGGGAACGCGGATTAAATCTCATGTGGTTTCTGTATTAAAGCAAAGTGCGTTATCGCAGGAAGCATTTTCTATTTGTGCGGCTTTGTTGGTAGGGTATGATGACGAGATAGATAGTGGAGTAATGCAGAGTTTTTCGCATTCGGGAACGCTGCATATCTTGTCGGTGTCGGGTATGCATACAGCGGTATTGTATGGTATTTTGATATTTATATTTTCGCTGTTCGACAAGTATGATAAGTTCAAAAAAACAAAACTCGTGGTTGTTATGCTCTTTCTGTTGTTGTTTGTATTTGTAACGGGGCTTTCGCCATCTGTATTGAGGGCGGCACTTATGTTGGGTTTGGTGATGTTTGGCAAAACGTTTTATAAACAGGGAAACTCATATAATACCCTGTTGTTGTCTGCCTTTTTGTTGCTTTTATTCAATCCTTATTTAATTATGGATGTAGGATTTTTATTAAGTTACCTGGCTGTTTTTGGGATTATGTATTTATATCCGATCCTAAGTAAGATATACCACTTCGACAATAAGTACATTCAAAGTTCATGGTCGGGAGTGTTGATGTCGGTCTCCGCTACGCTATTTACATTGCCGGTTTCCTTATACTATTTTCATCAGTTTCCTGTTTGGTTTATTGTATCTAATCTTATTATCATTCCCATGAGTATGCTGATTATGGGTGCCGCCGCATTATTTTTAATAGTTTATAAAATAGCAGGGATTAATCAGATAGTTGCTTACATCATTAATGGCGTAACGTCTTTAATGATCCAAACAGCAGAGTTAACCGACAGTCCTTCATATGGATTTGTGGATAACATTTCCTTTTCGTTAACGGATCTTTTCTTTTTATCGGTGGTTATTGCATTAGCATTGATCGTTATATACAGCAAACAATACCGATATGTGCTGACATTATGTGTTAGTTTAATTGCCTGGGTATCGGGCTCTGTTTATGCTAATTACGAAAGCAGTTTGCAAAAGGAATTGGTGGTATTTCATGTCAGGAAAAAACCGGCCTTTGCTTTACGGATAGGACAAACCGTATACACTCATATGGATGAGGTATCTGAAAAAGAGCGGCAACGTTATATAAAACCCTATCTGCTCAGAGTTTCGGGGTTAAAGGTAATTCCGGCCACGGCGGATGTATTTAAGAATACTTCTGCCACTATTTTAAGTGCTGATCAGCAGCATATTCCAATAAGTGATATACAGCCTGATTATATTGTGGTGAGCCATAATACACCCATTGAACTCACAACTAATTATAAAATCAAACCCATAGTTATTGCCGATTGCTCGAACAGTCCTAAATTTGTAAAGAATTTACAAAAGCAGTGTAACGATTTGGCCGTACCATTTTATTCGGTAAAGGAGAGCGGCGCATTGAGAATACAATTATAAGACAGACTATGAAGCTGAGAATAGGAGATAAAGTAAGATTCCTGAATGAAATAGGAGAGGGTGTTATTACACGCTTTAAAGACAAAGACACCGTTTTTGTGGAAATGAATGATGGCTTTGAGATTCCCTATCTCAGCAAACATTTGGTGCCTATTCATACCGAACTTATTTTGAATCCGGAAGTAGAGAACATGGAGCTCGAATTGGAAACGATCTTGTCGGATTCGATTTATTTTATTATTGAGCCGGACCATGATATGCCGGCTTTGGTAACGGATTTTAAATTCTATTTATTTAATTCGTCTTCTTACAATGTGTCATTTACCTATTCTGTAAAAGATGAGGAATATTTTCAAACCCTGAAGCATGGTGAGCTGGGGGCTTATCAAAAAGTGTTATTAAAACAGGTAAAGAAAAACTTTTTTAAAGAATTTGCTTATCATAAAATTGAATGTTTGTTTTATAAAAATATGCATTACAAATCACAAATTCCGTTGGCTGAGATCTTATACATCAACGAAAAAATTATTTCTCAGTCATCGCTCATAGAGCATAATGAATTTAAGTTTAAAGTATACGCCTATATTTTAAAAGAGAACTTTTTGGATAAGGAAGTGGTTGAACAAACCCTGAGAACAGAAGATCTAACCCGTTTGAAATCCATCAAAGAGTTTAAACAGCCGCAAAAAAAATCCATTGCCAAACAGCGTATCAAAGATTTAACAAAAGAGATTGATCTGCATATTGAAGAATTGATCGATTCGCACAGTGGCTTAACTAATGCACAAATATTGAATATTCAGCGGGAACGGTTTGAGAGGGAAATGGAATATTGTCTGAGTAATGGGATCAAGAAATTAATTGTGATTCATGGAGTAGGGAATGGTAAGCTAAAGCAGGAGATCACGGCTATTTTGAAAACCATAGATGGTATTTCTTACCACGATGCTTCTTACAAGAACTATGGCTTTGGTGCTACCGAGATATTGATTCATTAGTTTTTTATTAGGGCGTGTCGGCGTAAGGAGGCAGCGCCGTCGGGCTGTCGCTCCAATCTTTTATTTCTCATGCTAGTGCATGAGAAATAAAAGGATTTTCGCTTGCATCCCTCACGCCGATTAGTCTAAAAATCTGAGATTGAACGTTTATTCGAAGATATATTTGCGCGAAGGATTGTAGTGTAAATCCTTTTTTGCTGTCTCCTTTGCAAAAAAGATTGCAACGAAAAGCCTGACCGCTTGCGGACGCGCTCAAAAATTTTCAATCAAAAAGGAATTACTTAATCACCCCCAATTCTTTACCCACTTTTTCGAAAGCTGACAGGGCTTTATCCAAATGTGCTTTAGTATGTGCTGCCGATAATTGTACACGAATACGCGCCTGGCCTTTTGGTACCACAGGAAAGAAGAAGCCGATGACATAAATACCTTCCTGTAACAACTTATCAGCAAAAACCTGAGAAAGTTTGGCATCGTATAACATCACAGGCACAATAGCAGAATCGCCTTCTTTGAATTCCAAACCGATTTTACGCAAACCTGTTTTGAAATAAGCGATGTTGCTTTCCAGTGTATCTCTTAATTCGGTGGTTTCGCTGAGCATATCAAATACGGCTATGCTGGCACCTACAATACTTGGAGCTAACGAATTGGAGAATAAATACGGGCGGGAGCGTTGTCTTAAAATTTCAATAATTTCTTTTTTACCGGTTGTAAATCCGCCCATGGCGCCGCCCAGAGCTTTACCTAAGGTGCCGGTAATAATATCTACACGGTTCATTACATTTTTCAATTCAACCGTTCCGCGGCCTGTTTTACCAATAAAGCCACTGGCATGGCTTTCGTCTACCATCACCAAAGCATTATATTTATCGGCCAAATCACAGATCTTATCCAAAGGAGCCACAAAGCCATCCATACTAAACACGCCATCTGTTACAATAATGCGGTAGCGTTGCGCCTGTGCTTTGATTAATTGTTCTTCGAGGTCTGCCATGTCGCAGTTTTTGTAACGGTAGCGTTGTGCTTTACATAAACGCACCCCATCAATAATAGAGGCGTGGTTTAATTCATCCGAGATAATCGCATCCTCTTCGCCAAACAAGGGTTCAAAAACTCCGCCATTAGCGTCGAAAGCGGCTGCATATAAAATGGTATCCTCCTGTCCTAAAAATGCGGCAATCTTTTTTTCGAGGGTTTTGTGAATATCCTGTGTGCCACAAATAAAACGTACGGATGACATACCATAACCATGTGTATCCAGAGCCTTTTTGGCTCCTTCGATCACTTTGGGATGAGAGGACAGGCCCAGATAGTTATTGGCGCAAAAAATAATTACTTCTTTACCATCGCTAACTTTCACGCTGGCGCCCTGAGGAGTTATGATAACGCGTTCTTTTTTGAACAAGCCGTTTTGTTCTATTTCGTTTAATTGTGTTTGTAAATGCTCTTGAAATTTTCCGTACATGATGCTGATTTTTGAGATACAAATTAAAGAAAATAGGCTGATTCTACAGTTTTTTTAGGCAAATTATTCATAATTTTATAAAAAATCGTATATTTGTTACCCGATTTGTAAGTTGTAAAAGGCTTTGGATTGGGAGATGCGCACGTGGCGTAATTGGTAGCCGCGCCAGACTTAGGATCTGGTCCGTGAGGGTGGGGGTTCGAGTCCCTTCGTGCGTACAAAAAAGGCAGAGTTTTCTCTGCTTTTTTTATGATGGTTCTTTAATCATTGCCCGGATGGTGGAATTGGTATACACGTACGTCTCAGAAGCGTATGCCTTACAGCTTGCGAGTTCGAGTCTCGCTTCGGGCACAGGAATTACAATAGCTGCTGAAAACTCAGCAGCTATTGTAGTTTATTTTAGTAACTGCTTTTTATGAGCCTGCTACCTTAGTTTTGAATTGTTTCCAGATAATTGTCGGGCAAGAACTCTACTTTTCCATTGGATAAGTTGTATACGGCGCCTACAATTTTTACAGATCCGTCTTTAATGGCTTTGGTTAAAACAGGTTCCAGTGATTGTAACTGCTTTACCTCCATTGCCACATTTATTTTAACGGCATTTTCCACAACATCTCCCTTCACTTTTTTTGCCATTTCGGCAGCCGGCTTAATGGCATTTATCAAAGTAACTATATGGCCCGGAACATCCGGAACTTTGCATGCTGCCGAAACAGCGCCGCAACTTGTATGACCAAGCACCACTATTAGTTTTGCACCCAGTACGGCATTTCCAAACTCTATACTTCCGTAGGATGCATAAGTAGAAACCTGTCCCGCGGTTCTAACAATAAACAGATC
>JACQAK010000167.1 GCA_016194985.1 Bacteroidota bacterium | reverse complement strand
GGCTGGAAGGGATAAAGTCTTCTGTAGAAATATTAAAAGATAGTTTATTTAAATTTGAATTTGAACTCAAACCATGGAGATCAAAAAAAGATGATAAAATTAACGAATCGGACTTAGCAGAATTTATTTGGTCTTACGATTTCAATCCTCATCCATTAATGAAAATTAATGAAAAACAAATTTCTATAAATAGTATCAAAAAACGAGACCATGAACTAACCCCTGAACATTTAAATACATTACTTATTGGGGATAAATTTGATTATTTAGATAAAGAAAATAGAAATAAATTTCTTCTTAACTCAGACCTAAATAATATCGGCACCATAAAAGGCAAATTCTTCGTCTTCAATTTGTCCAAAGATATTTTTAATTTGTTTTTTGGAGGACAAACAACGGCAGTAAAAAATTACATTAAAGAAAATTATGGCGTCAAAATATTCAGAGATAATATGCGCATCTATAATTATGGAGAACAAATTGATGATTGGCTGGATCTGGATTATACAAAAATTCAACGAGCGGGGGACCACTTTGCTAGAAAAATAACTATTGGTGCAATCGAATTGAATCTGATCGAAAGCGAGAATGGATTAATTGAAAAAACTAACCGAGAAGGTTTCAATGAAAACTATTACTATAAAAAACTTCAAATCATCGTTAAGCAAATTTTTCAGAAATTTGAAAATATTTCAAGTTTAGACAAAGAAAAGGTTGAAGAATTTCTAGAAAAAATAAAACCTATCAAAAAAGTTGGTTTATCTGAAACAATAAGAGAGCTGTCTGAAAAAATAAAAGATAAAAACCTTGAAAATGAATTAACCCCTTTAATTAAAAGAGTAGAAAAAGATTATAATGAAATGCGTGACGTTATGGTCAACTCAGGAATGACTGGCCTTAATTTGGGTGTGGTTTTTCACGAAGTTGACCGAGAAATGAAATTTATAAATTCTGATCTTAATAACTCAAATGTTGATATTGACAATGTAAGAGGAAGGGTAAAAAATTTAATTCAGATTCTTGAGAATTTTTCACCCATTCTTAGGCAAAATAAAAATATCAATATTTCCGCTGCGAAATTAGTTGAACGAATTACACAAAATAATACAAATCGCTTATCCTACCATAAAATTATCTTATCCTGTCCAATTCTATCTAAAGAAAATAAAGATTTTCAAATTCATGGCCCAGGAAATTTAATCATGGGCGCATTAGCAAATTTAATTGATAATTCTATCTATTGGGTTTCGGTAAAAAGAGACTCACAAAATTCAGAATATAAATCTGCATTATACATAGGTACTGACGTAGATAGTTTCGACGGGCCAGCAATTATAATTGCAGACAATGGAACAGGTTTCGGGTTAGAACCTGAAGAGCTTGTTCAACCTTTTAAAACAACAAAACCGAATGGAATGGGACTAGGTTTATACTTTGCTAATTTGGTAATGGAAATGATCGGTGGAAAACTAATTTTTCCCGATAATGAGGATTTAGACATTCCGAAAGTTTACAATGGTGCCTGTATTGCTTTAGTTTTTCCTAAAACAAATAAAAATGTTTAAAATACAAAATAGGATAATTGCAATAGATGATAATGAAGCTCATCTGATTCAACTCGGAAAAGAATTTCTAAATTGTGGATTGGGCTGCCGTACAATAAAGTATGATTCCTTTCAACCTGAAGCATTAAAAAATGTAAGAATCGCCTTTTTTGATATTAACTTATTTAACAAAAATCTTGACTTAAATCAACTAGAATTTAATTATGAAAATGATCCCACATTAAGGGATGTGTTTAATGATTTATCTATTGCAATTCAAAATACAATTAGTATAGACAACGGTCCTTTTGCTTTAATTTTCTGGACCTCGAACACAATCTTAATTGACAATTTCATAAAATATGTAAATGATAGACAGTTGAATTTACCTAAACCTGTTATTATTGGTGGTATTAATAAGGAAAATTTCAACAACGGTGTCGACAATAATGGATTGAGTTTAAAGGATAGCATTTTCTCAATATTAAACCATACAGCGACTAATCTTTTATTTGATTTTGAGGAGAAATCTTTCTCTGTCACATCAGAAATTATAAGTCAAATTTGCAATCTTATCCCTAATAATTCTACATGGGGTTCATATGATGATTTTAATTCAAATTTCGATGCCGTATTTTCAAAAATTGCAATTCATTCTTTAGGTCCCCAACATGCAAAAGACTATCCTGACAAGGCCATTTATGAAGCACTATCTCCAATAATTGCAAATTCATTAATTAACAAAGCGACAGGGAATAACTGGAAGGAAAAATTAAATAAGTTAGCAAATTCAACAAAAGAAAATCCAGCAAGCTATCCAGCAGGATTTGAAACAAGTAAATTAAATTCAATATTCCATGTTGATGAGTCGTTACCTATAGATTACACTAAACGAGGTGCTGTCTTTGAATATTTATTTACACCAACAAATACGAATAGATTTGAATATTTTAAACATCTTAAATTTCAATCCGAGGAATTATTTTACAAATTTTTTCGTTTCGCTAACGGTGTTTCAACAGAAGAAAAAGAGCAATTAATATTGCAATCAAAATTCGTAGTTATCGAAATAAGTGCCTCCTGTGATTACTCCCAGAACAAACACAGGAACAATAAATACGTTTTAGGCTTACTTACTCCACCTATAGAAGATTCCAAAATTAACTACGCACATATTAGCGAAGCCGTATTTTATAAAGATTTACCTATCATCTCGGTAAAAGGTCAAAACTGGAAAGCGTGGATTAATTTTAATTATTCCATTAGTGATTTTGAATTAAATGAAAATATTATAGCCCCTATCTTTTGTTTTAAAAAAGAAATTATGGATATGATAGGAAATAGGTATGCAAATCATGTTTCTAGAATAGGAATCACTAGTTTCTAAGAATTTAGTCTACAGCCAACCCTTATTAAATAAAAATCCCTTTGCTAAACAACAAAGGGATTTTATACAAACTAAATTAAATCTTATTTCTTCACACGCTCTACATACGTAGCGGTGCGTGTATCTACTTTTACCAAATCGCCTTCGTTGCAAAATAAAGGAACGTTTACGGTAGCACCTGAGTCTAAAGTAGCAGGTTTCAGTGTATTAGTAGCTGTATCGCCTTTAATACCGGGCTCTGCGTAAGTAATTTCGCAAACCACAAAGGTTGGGGCTTCTGCTAAAATCACGTTATCTCCTTCAAAAGATACTTTCACTTCCATTCCTTCTTTTAAGAACTGTGCAGCATCTCCAAACAATACCATTGGTACATGCACTTGTTCAAAGGTTTCATTGTCCATCACCACTGCAAAATCTCCTTCTACATAAATAAATTGCATTTGTTTAAAATCCACACGCACTACATCTACTGTTTCGCCACTTCTAAAGCGGTTTTCAGTTTGTTTGCCATTTAATAAGTTACGCATTTTAGCCTGGTAAAATGCACGCAAATTACCCGGTGTACGGTGTTGCCATTCGGTAATAACTACTAATTCGTTGTTAAAACGGATAATCGATCCTACGTTAATATCTCCTGTATCTGCCATTTGTTCTAAATTTTATTGTGTTATGTATTTCTTTTAATTTTCTAATTCATGTACCACACCCATCGCACCAAACTTCTCAATACGGGCATTGATGCGCTCTTCGGGGCTTTGTTTTTTTAAGGTTGCCAGATGTTTTAAGATCTCTGCTTTCACGGTAGCAAACATCGCTTGCTGATCGTTATGAGCGCCACCCAGTGGTTCTTTAATGATCCCATCAATTAAGCCATTCCTGCTCATGTCATCTGCTGTTAATTTTAAGGCTTCAGCAGCTGTTTCTTTAAAGTTCCAGCTACGCCATAAAATAGAGGAGCACGACTCCGGAGAAATAACTGAGTACCAGGTGTTTTCCAGCATCAATACTTTATCACCAATACCTATCCCCAAAGCACCGCCACTGGCACCTTCGCCAATGATGATACAGATTACAGGAACTTTAAGCTGAGTCATTTCCAGTAAGTTTCTGGCAATGGCTTCTCCCTGTCCGCGTTCTTCTGCCTCCAGTCCCGGATAAGCACCCGGTGTATCAATAAATGTAACAATAGGCTTATTGAATTTTTCGGCCATTTTCATTAAGCGTAACGCTTTGCGATACCCTTCAGGATTAGCCATTCCAAAACGGCGTATCTGACGCATCTTGGTGTTAATTCCTTTTTGCTGACCAATAAACATGACGGTTTGTCCGTCAACATCACCAAAACCTCCAACCATCGCCTTATCATCCCCCACGGTTCTATCGCCGTGTAATTCAATAAACGAACTGTTAGAAATAGCATCAATATAAGCTAAGGTGTAAGGTCTTTCCGGATGGCGACTCACCTGTACTCTTTGCCAGGCGGTTAAGTTAGAAAAGATTTCCTCGCGCTTGGATTGGATTTTTGCCTGAAGCTCCTGAATGCCTTTGCTCATATCCACCTTGCTTTTTTCAGCAACGCTCTTCAGCTTTTCTAATTCTTCTTCCAACTCCTGAATTGGCTTTTCAAAATCAAGATAAATCATTATGTGTCGTGTAGTTAGTTAGGGGCAAAGATACTAAAAAATTGAAAACTCAACACTTGTAAGTTGTTGATTTTCAGTATCAAATTATGCAATTGATGGCATAAGTACCAAATTTAACCACATAGAGACATAGAAATGATTAAATGTAGGTTTATTTTAATCATTTTTTATTAAAGTTTTTAGGGCATATCCCACCAGTTGGCGGGTCGGGCTTTCGGCACTCGCTTTTTTAGTTGCCCTTCGGGACAAATAAAAAGAGCTCAGACAATGCCTCTATCCCTTATGCAGAAAGACTTCGTAATTATGTTTACTTGCGTGAGGGATGCAAGCGAAAATCCTTTTGTGAGGCACGAACAAAAGATTGAAGCGGCAGCCCGGTCCGCCAACTGGCGGACACGCCCAAATAAAACCTAGATTTTAAACGAACAGATAACTAGGAACCATAGAATTGAAGCTTAGCTTCAATTAACTATGCCTGCTATTATACAAAACATTAAAAACGATTACTATGAACCCTATGTGCCTATGTGGTTAAAAATTGTTTTTAAGAAAGTGAGTTTAATTAAAATGTATAGTTTTACAGCATGATTTGTTTTCCGAATGCTAAAATAAACCTGGGTCTTAACATCACGCAAAAACGCGAAGATGGGTTCCATAATATAGAAACCGTTTTTTATCCAGTTGGTTGGAACGATGCGTTGGAAGTAGTGCCTGCTGAACATCGGGTTCTCGACTCCCCGCCAGTTGTCGGGCGCGGCGCTCTAACTGACATGTCCGGGCCTTCTGCAAAAGAGTTCAGTTTGCATCTCAGTGGTTTATCCATTTCAGGAAATACAGAAGATAATTTATTATACAAGGCTTATCAGTTACTAAAACAACATAAAGCCCTGCCGGCTATTAATGTGTACCTGCACAAAGCCTTACCAATGGGTGCGGGCTTAGGAGGTGGCAGTGCCGATGCGGCATTTTTCATCAACCTGTTAAACGATCAGTTTCAATTACATTTGCCGGAATCTGCGCGCATGGATATTGCCAAACAGTTAGGCAGCGATTGTGCTTTTTTTATAAAAAATAAGCCGGTGTATGCCTCGCAAAAAGGAGATGTATTTACCGATATTGTTTTAGACTTAAGTCATTTATACATTGCTTTGATTTACCCTAACGTACACAGCAATACCAAAGAGGCCTATAGTCTGGTGAAACCACATCAACCCGCTCGTTCCTTATTAGACGTGATCCGGCAACCTATTCATACCTGGAAGACTGATATGGTAAACGATTTCGAGCCATCTATTTTCAGTAAATATCCTGTGGTTCAAACTATAAAACACCAACTATACGATCTGGGTGCTGCCTATGCCTGCATGAGTGGCAGTGGCAGTGCGGTGTTTGGATTATTTGAACACGAACCGGATATTAAACAGCTCAGCCAATTTCCACACTGGGTAGGAAAGATGAAGTAGGTTCTTTTTTTATTTTGGGGTTGGGCGTGCCGGCGTAAAGAGGCAACGCCGTCGGGCTGACCCGCTACAATCTTTTGCTAGTCTTCGATCCCGCCGAAGCGGCATCAGCAGCCGGCAAAAGGATTTTCGCTCGCATCCCTCACGCGGGTTTTACTTTAAGTTTCAAATTTATACTTTGATAGCACGTTTAATTCGCGTGAGTGATTGTAGTGAAAATCCTTTTGTGATACGCGTTAGCGTGATCATAAAAGATTGTAACGAAAAGCACGGCCCCGCTGCCTCTTTGCGGGGACACGCCCTCCCCAAAAAAACAAAAAAGTCCCGACCAATGGCCGGGACTTTGATTTGAAAAAATTAAAATTAGTTCTTCACCACCTTGGTTGATTTAATCACATCTCCCGATTTGTTTTTGATGGTAACGGTATAAATACCGTTGGCAAATTTAGAAATGTCGAACTCCGCATGCGCATTAATGTTTTGTGCTAACACGGATTTACCTGTCACATCAAATACTTCCACGCTTGCTTTATCATTATTGTATAAATAAATATTCAACGCATCGGAAGTAGGATTTGGCCCAACGAATACATTAGTTTCAGGTGATGATAATTCAAGCCCGCCTAATGTCACATCATGTGTATTGGTGCCTACTTTATTTAAAATCCAGTTGTTCGGGTCAACACCAATACTGGTTACGGTGCCGGTTAATGCCAGAGTATAATTTTCAACGGTTTGTCCGTGAAATAATCTCACAATTGTATCCGGTTTTGCTGTTCTGCTGATACGATAATCCACATGTGTCATAAATAAAGGCACTGAACCTGGCACTGATTGAGCCTGTGATGATTTTAAATAAAATACATTATTGCTTTGATTCCATGATACACTGAAGGTTGGATAGCCTTGTCCATAATACCACTGATTAAAAAACTGCGTGAAATTTAATCCTGAATAGTTTTCCATAAATGTTTTAAAATCGATCACACTGGCAGTGCTTGCACGGTAAGTGTTTTGAAATGCTCTGATAGCCGGGAAAAACACAGAGTCATTATTGATCTCGTAACGTAAGCTATGAATTACGGCACTTCCTTTATCGTAAGTTAAACGCGAATCAAAAATCACATTGGCATTCATGGTATCGGCATTTGTAAAGTAGCAGCTGCCTCCTACCTGAGACATGACACTGTTATGTACTGTATTCATTTTATTGACAGCTGTATTTCCAGAAATAGACGACAAGTATTGATCGCACAAATACTCGGTGTAGCTGGCCCAGCCTTCATTTATAAAAATATCTTTCCAGGCGGCGCAGGTTACATTATCACCCCACCATTGGTGTCCTAATTCATGTGCATCAATTTCAAAATCAAAAAAGCCCAGTGTGGTCATCGTTTGATGTTCCATTCCTCCGCCAAGCGGTGCCATGCAATGCCCATACTTTTCATCATGAAAAGGATACATACCATATAATTTAGATTCTAATTCGATGGTTGGTACAATTTTATTTAAGGCAGCTTTTTGAGTGGCCCATTGTGTATTATTAATAGCATTATCGTAAACAAAATTTTGAATAAAGATCGAATCGCCCGGTAAATACATAGGATGCGCATATAAGTTATATGGTCTGTATTTAGCTGTAGACACAGAGATTAAATAATAATCAATCGGATGACTAGATTTCCACTCGTAGCGTTTTTTACTGCCAATACTTACTACATTTTTTAATAAGCCGTTAGATCCCACCATGTTGGATGAATCGGTTGTCGCATATACCCACGATGAATCGATTTTATCTCTCAGATCCTGTTTGCATGGGAACCAATGATAAGCCACAATACTTTCACTTAAACTCCAGGTTACCTGGTTACCCCACGATGGAGAGTTTGCCATATTGTATCCGTTACCAATAGCCGCACCACCAGCGGTAGTACAGGTTCCCTGATAATACACAATGGCTTCAAATAATTGGTTTTGAGGAATAGCTGTTGCCGCTCCTGCTTTTACCAAACTATCCTGACGCACATAATTACATTTTACGCCATCAATATACACAGAATCCACATTGTGGTTTTCATGCAATACAAATGCAAATGTATCAAGGCTTGGAACAACAACCTTGGCAAGGCTTTTCACGTTTCCGCTAATAAATAAGGTCGTGCGTTCTACATTAAGATTCAAATGATAAAATTTTAAATCGTATTTGTTTTCGGGAGGAACATAACCCGGAGGCAATGATACCGAAACACTCCGGTTACTGAATTGTTTCTTTTTAAGATCGGCACAATAATGTGCGGTTTGCGCGCTGGTTTTGATAAACGAAAACGCTAATAAAGAAAAGTAAAAAATGTACTTCATGTGATATGGTTTAGTTACTATATGTGATAATAAATTTGATCATATCTAAGCTAAACTATAAAAATGTTAAACACAATATATTTAGTCGAAAACTATATAAACGGTCGTATTTATAGATAATTTTGTTTAACCTTTGCTCAATTATGAAAAATTTCTGGATTTTTATTTTGTTTGTTTTTTTCTGTTTTAATGGCGGAATCCCTGTTTATGGGCAATCAGACACCATGCATTTATATCAGGTGTATTCATCGTTTTCTAATGCCGAAAAAGCAGAGTGGACCTCTTTCGAAAACAACTGGAATTATTTTGAATACAATCACATTAAAACATCTTACCGGATCTCTAAATTAAATTGTAAGACCTGCGAAAATTTGTATGCCGATATATTTATACAAATAAATAATGAAGGCCGTTTTTCGGTGATCCAATTTAAGAAAGGCAAAAAATGTGGTAAGGAATGTAACGAACCCTTGTTTATAGAGCTGTTTGAGAATTCACTCAAGAAGCAGCAATTTCATTCCTTAAAAAATAAACAGTTTATTGCACGATTTGGGCATATTTTAAAGTGCTAAATTGGCTAAAGCTGTTAACTTTGCAACTCTATTATGGTAACATACAACCCTAAAGACTGGATCAAACTCATTTTACAATTTCACAAAAGTGATACGTTCCGGCAATTATTCTTTTCGTTGATCTGCATTGGTATATATGCTGCTGCCATAGTATATGCCGAAGAACATTATTTTCACTGGAATACCAAAAGCCCTACGGCTATGCATTCCATATTGGGTTTTGTGCTCTCCATGCTTTTGGTGTTCAGAACAAACTCTGCTTACGACAGATGGTGGGAAGGTCGAAAAATATGGGGAAGTGTGGTAAATAATTCAAGAAATTTATCGCTTAAATTATCCGCCATTATTGTTCATCAAAAAGACAGAACAGAGTTAAACCACTTAATTACCAATTACGTATATGCTTTCAAAAATCATTTGAGAGGAAAATACATACAGGAAGAATTTACACCCACTGATAATATGACCTTAGCGGCATTTTCGGATGCCAGGCATAAACCTAATTTAATTGCAAAATCGCTGTATGCAAAAATTCACAGCCTGCATCAAAACAAAGATCTGACTCCCGAACATTTATTAATACTGAACGAAGAACTTAAATCATTTACGGATAATTGCGGTGCTTGCGAACGTATTAAAAACACGCCGATTCCATACTCGTATAATATCTTTTTAAAGAAAATGATTTTTTTATACATCATGTCTTTACCCATGTTTTTTGCCAGTGAGTTCGGCTACACCACTGTGTCAATTACCGTTATTGTCTTATATGTGTTTGCCAGCATCGAACTGATTGCCGAAGAAATTGAAGACCCGTTTGGTGAAGACGATAACGATTTACCATTAGATGATATTTGCAACCGAATTAAAACCAATCTTAACGAAATTTTAAACTAATTATGTATCAAAACGATTTAATATTACGCGCCGCAAAAGGAGAACAGGTAGAACGTGTGCCAATTTGGTTAATGCGTCAGGCAGGACGTATATTACCTGAATATAAAGCTACGCGCGCACGCGCCAAAAACTTTATTGAATTTGTAAAAAACCCTGAATTAGCCGCCGAAGTTACTATTCAGCCCGTAGATATTTTAGGTGTGGATGCCGCGATTATCTTTTCGGATATTTTAGTAATTCCTGAAGCGATGGGATTGCCTTATCAAATGATAGAAGCCAAAGGGCCTAACTTTGAGAAGACCATCAAATCGCAAAAAGACATTGATGATTTACGCATTGCCGATGCCGGCGATCTGGATTATGTGATGCAGGCCATTATACTCACCAAAAAAGATCTGAATAATCGGGTGCCTTTAATTGGTTTTGGCGGAGCTCCATGGACCCTAATGGCTTATATGGTAGAAGGCAGCGGTAGCAAGACCTTTAGCCAGGCAAAAAAATTCTTATATCAGGAACCGGCTTTGGCGCATCAGTTATTGGAAAAGATCACGCAAAGCACTATCAACTATTTAAAAGGACAAATAGCAGCAGGTGCCGACATGATACAAATCTTTGATAGCTGGGCAGGTGTATTGGGACACGAACAGTATCTTGAATTTTCTTTAAAATACATTTCAAAAATCTGTGATGCCATTGAACCTCTGGTTCCGGTAACGGTATTTGCCAAAGATGCTCACTTTGCCTTAGCAGACATGGCACGACTCAATTGCAATACGATTGGCTTAGACTGGACCATCAATCCACAGGACGCCCGTATCATCATTGGTCATGAAAAAACCTTACAAGGTAATGCAGATCCTTGTATGTTATATGCAGATGAAAAAAGTATTGAAGCCACTGCCCGCAAAATGGTGTCGGCCTTTGGTAAACAACGCTACATTGCCAATTTAGGCCATGGTTTGTATCCGGATCTGGATAAGAACAAAGTAAAATTCTTTATTGATTGTGTAAAAGGATTATAATATAATCCTTTTACTTATACCCATCCGTTAAGGTCTTTAAAAACGCTACCAGATCTTTTTCTTCCTGTGCACTTAATTTTAATTTGCCTAACTCTTCTCTGTTAACATTGGCAGGCACTTCAGGATTAGGGAACAACGAATCTCTGCTATTATAAAACCGAACCGTTTCCTCAAGCGTATTAAAAACACCGTTGTGAAAATAGGGAGCAGAAATAGCGACATTGCGCAGACTCGGAACTTTAAACTGTCCGTTAAAGCTACTGTTATTTAAAAAAGCGCCTAAGCCATAATCAATGTAAGATGCTCCCATCGGATTATAATTGGGGGCCATTGTGTAATACGGATTGTTTGTGTTTTTAGGCAAACCAATATTGTCGTAAGTAAAATCTGTAAACAGTACTTTTCCGGTTTCTTCATCGGGTTCAATAATGTGGCAGTTGGCACACTTTCCTTTAAGTGTATCCGTAAATATTTTCATACCTCTTAATTCCTGAGCCGTTAAAGACGCCTGACCTTTCAGATAATAATCAAATTTAGACGTAAATGGATTCACTTCCGATGATTGTTCGTAAGCAGCTATAGCATCCGCAATGTTTTTTAAAGCTTTGTCTTCATCGGTAATCTCTCCGTATACTTCTTTGTATAACGAAAAATAATCAGCACTTCTCACTTTAGAAATCAACATACTCACGCTTTCAATATTCATTTCCAAAGGATTGAAGAGTGGTTTTGTAGCCTGTTCCTGCAAGGAATTCACTCTGCCATCATGAAAAAATCCACCAACATAGGTTGAATCTTCATAATCAAAATGCAAAGGCATCGAAAACATCGCATATGATACATTAGGTGCATTTCTGTTTCCATACAATCCATCTACCGCTCCCTCTGAAATGATATTGTGATTAAGGTCGCTAAAGCCCGTTTCAGGACTATGGCAACTGGAGCAGGATTGCCCGATGGGATTGGATAATCCTTTATCAAAAAAGATTCTTTTACCTAATTTTATTTTATCATTTTGTTCTACTACAACCAGATTCTTGTCTTTTTTACAAGACAGGAGTGTTATTAATGAAATAAAAACAAATAAGCATTGTGTTCTTTTGAATGGAGCCATTATTTATGAATTAAAATTTTGCACTTAAACCTATATACCAACTTCTGCCAATAGCAGGAATGATTCCCGGACCCGGATATTCGTCTGTCCGACGTGTGAAATAAGCCTTATCCGCCAAATTATTTCCTCCTAATTTAATAGCGTAGTTTTTATATTTATAACTGGCACTACAGTCAATAACGCTATAGGCTGGGATATATCCGGCAACCGGATCAGAACTTACTTTTATGTTTGACGCATCGCCAAAAGCATCGCCCACATAATTATACTGGCAGGTAATAGAAAAATGATTATCGTTTAAGATTAAACCCACACGCTCAATGGTGTTGGCAGAGGTTTCTACCCTATTACCCTTAAACTCTCCTGTTGTATATTTTGCATCAATATAAGCGTAAGAGTTAAAGATACTGATGCCATATTTGGAAGCCGGATTAATACATTTGATAATATTGAATTCAATATAGGTTTCAATACCCTGATGAACGCTGTTGGCAATATTTGTTCGGTAAGTATATTCATCGCCGGCTTCGTTAGTTTTTAAAACAACTCCTATTCTATTATTATAGGCCATATAAAAAGCGCCAACATCAAAGTTCAAATAATTTTTTACTGTACCTCTGTACCCTAAATCAGAATTAAATCCTGTGGCATCTTTCAGGTTCGGATCTATTTTAGAAATAACCCCCAATGGCTCCAATTGCCCGTAATCAATTGGCCTGTAAGCCTGGCTAATGTTTCCATACACACTTGTATTAGATGTGGGTTTAAATTCCAACCCTGTTCCAAATAATGGGAAATAACGGTTACGAACCTGCTCCGTATAAATTTTAAATTCGTCTTCAGTTTTATAACCCGTTGCGGTACTGTTAATATATTCAAATCTAAATCCCGGAGTAATGGTAAACTTCTCACCGATTCTGAATATATTCTCTACAAAAGGCGCCAGATTAGTGGTTGAGAAGTCAAGGTCATATCCCCACGGACCAGTAATGGATAAATCAAAATCACTTTTGGTGGTTCCTTCACCACCGCCTTTACGGTTGAACCATGCATAACTATATCTAAGCCCTCCGGCCAGAGTTGATTTTTGTTTACCTAACTTATAACGGTGTGAAATACGCAATTCGGAAGTTGAATTTTGCATTTTTTCGATCCCTACTTCTCTGGGAACATACTCGTTGGTTGTTGTATCAATTACATCCAGTGCTTCAGGGCCGCCATCTTCGTTGCGCCACACCAATGAGCGACTGCTAAACAAAAACATGGTTTTAAAATCTACCGTCGTATTTTCTGATGGTGTATATTTTACATTAGCACTCACAATATTCCATGGACTTTTTAACCAGTTTCTGGCACGTGTAGATGATTTAGGATTAGCAGCAAATGCACTATCCGTAAATCCTCCGGGCATTTTCAATTCATTGCGTAATAAGGAATATTCAACCGATACCGCTAATTTTTCGCTAGGTTTATATTGTAGTTTACCAAAGCCGGATACCTGCCATTGCTGACTGTTTGGACGATAACCCTGTAGCGTGCGATACTGAACAAATGCATAGTAGCTTACTTTTTTAATGGTTCCTCCAACAGAATTAAACGAATTAAACAAACCAAAACTGCCTGCTGTTTGCGATGTGTTAAACTCGAATTTTTTATTTTTCGGCGCTTCTTTTAATACATAATTTACCAGGCCTCCAAACTGAGAACCAAATTGCAAAGAAGCAGCGCCTCTTACCATTTCTACTCTGCTAACGGCTTCCATTGGGGGTAAATAATAAGCTTCATTGTACCCATAAATATCGGCGCTGATATTATAGCCGTTTTGACGGGTATTCATTTCAATACTTTGTGAAGGGTTTAATCCGCGTGTTGCAATACCATTTGCCGTAAAACCTCCTGATTCTGTTTCCACTATATTTAACCCGGGTGTTCTTCCCAGGATTTGACGCGTATTATTAATCGCTTTATTAGCATCTAAACTATCCGTGATAATAATTTCTGTTTTCTTACCGGCATAAATGATTCCCTCTTTTTCATCGGGTAAATGCCCTACCCCATTCACCGTGCGATACTCGGCGATAATAATCTCACTCAAGTCCAATTCTTTTGTTTTTAAAGAATCTTTCTTTTGAGCATATGCAAAACTGCTTAGGATAAAAAGCGCAAGAAATAATTGATAGCGGGTATTCATAAATGCAAAGATGTATTTTAACGCCGCAAAGTTGTTATTTAGAATTCCTCTAAACAATACCTAAAAAAGGGTATGTATTTACATCGCTTCCAACTGATGATTGGTTAATTTGCAATTAACCCATTCGCCGTCAAGTGTGGCATTATAATTTTTATAAAATTCTATAGCAGGTGTATTCCAATCCAATACCTGCCACTCCATACGCCGAACCTTCATTTCTTTACTTACCTGAACTACTTTATCAAATAGTAATTTTCCCAGGCCTTTACCACGGTGAGCCTCTGTTACAATAATATCTTCCAGAAACAAACACTTTCCTTTCCAGGTACTGTATTTAAAATAATATAAAGCCATGCCCACAATAACCCCATCTAACAAGGCTACATAAAAATCAAATTGTTTATCTGTTCCAAAACCCCATTCCGTCATTTCGTCAATAGTAACTTCCACTTCATTAGGTGCTTTTTCATAGATCGCTAATTCTCTTACTAAATTTAAAGCCTGCGGAATATCTGTCCGCGTTCCTTTTCTGATCTCTATATTCATACTTATTTAGAATACTGTTCTTTTAAAATTACTTTTTGCAAAATTCGTTTAACGATCAATTCGGCTAAAATTTGTTGGAAGTTTTTTTCAGGATAATTTGCAGCTTCACGCTTGATTTGAAGTTCTGTAATATCAATCCGGTATAATAAATTCTGAACGGAGGATGAATCCTTTCTTTCAATCATCATAACAGAATTTAAAACCTCCTGAAAAACGTGCTCCAGATTATTTGTGCTCAATTTCGGCGCCAGATCGGCAAAACCACACAACTCATAATCACGGTATAGTTGCATTTTGAATTTCTCAAACAAGCCGGGCTTTTGTAAATCCTGCAGGCGTTCTATTTCCATTCCTTTAATAATAACCGATCAACGGGCTTTTTATTGATAATATGTGACTCTATGATTTCTTTCACATCCTCCTTTTTTACGCCAACATAAAAAACACCTTCCGGATAAATGGCCACGGTTGGTCCAAAATCACAAATACCCAAGCATCCGCTTTTGTTGGCCCGTGTCTTTAGTCCAACATTCAGATCTTTTAATTGCTTTTTAAATTCTGCCACCAGCTCCAAACCGTGTGCTTCTCCACAGCTCAATTTCTCGGAGCCGGTTCGTTGATTGGTGCAAACAAATATGTGTATATCAAAAATAGGATTCATAATTATGATTAGCTTTAAACAAAGTTACGGCTAAATTGTAATTTATACATCATGGCAGTTATATTAATATCAGGCGGAACCGGTTTAGTAGGAAAAGCTCTTGTTAAACACTTCGTTTCGGAAGGGCACGATGTTCGCATTCTGTCAAGAAATCCACAACCCTCTTCACCTGTGAAATCATTTTTTTGGCAGGTTGAAGAAAAACGGATTGATGAGAATGCTTTTGATGGTGTGGAACATATCGTGCATCTGGCAGGAAGCGGCATAGCCGATAAGCGCTGGACCAATGCCCGAAAAAAAGACATTATTGATTCAAGGGTTGATAGCATGAAGCTTATTACCGAAGTTGTAAACAAAAAACATATTAGATTAAAATCCTTTGTAGGAGCCAGTGCCATTGGAATTTATGGGATGACAACTTCCGAAAAAATATATTCAGAAACCGATAAAGGAAAAGATGATTTTCTGTCTCAAACCTGCATTCAATGGGAAAGTGCTTATCAGCATATACAGTCGCTTTCTGAAAGATCCTGTATTATCAGAATCGGCGTAGTATTAAGCCAAGACGGAGGTGCTCTCAAAAGACTTATTCCACTGTTTAATTCAGGATTAGGCTCTGCCGTTGGTTCAGGGAAACAATATATGCCCTGGATTCATTTAGAGGATTTAGTCAGCGTTTTTCATGAAACCCTCTTTAATTCAAACTATCAGGGCATCTACAACGCGGTGTCCAATGAAGCAACAACCAATCACTTATTTTCGAAACAACTGGCCACAAGCCTTTCTAAACCTTATTTTATGCCTGATGTTCCGGGCTTTGTACTTAAGCTCTTGTATGGCGAAATGGCCAATGTATTACTGGAAGGATCAAGGGTGAGTAGCCAAAAATTGCTAAATGCGGGTTTCAAATTTCAATTTCCATTATTATCAGAGGCTCTAAACGATCTTGTTTCAAAACCCACTTCGTGATTTTATTCTGATTTTCGCACAATATTTTAGCGAAAAAAGAGTTATATTAGCCTAAGATTTTATAGAAAACATATGTGTGGAATTGTAGGATATATTGGAAACCGTGATGCGTTTCCTATTTTAATAAAAGGATTACAACGTTTAGAATATCGCGGTTATGACAGTGCCGGCGTAGCAGTAATTTCTCCTGAAGGAAGTTTAAACGTCTATAAGAAAAAGGGTAAGGTATCTGATTTATTGGAGTCCTGCAAAGACAAAGACAAATCCGGAAATATTGGTATTGGACACACCCGCTGGGCTACCCATGGTGAACCAAATGATGTGAATTCACACCCCCACTATTCTCAAACCAAAGATTTAGTAATTATTCATAATGGAATTATTGAGAACTATGCTTCCATCAAAGAAGGTTTACAAAAACGCGGGCATACATTTCTATCTGAAACAGATACTGAAGTACTGATTCATCTGATCGAAGAAATCAGAAAGCATGAAGTAGGAATGAAATTAGGACATGCCGTGATGGCAGCTCTGAAACAGGTAAACGGTGCTTATGCGATTGTTATTTTAGATAAAAACGATCCTGATACATTAATTGCTGCAAAAAAGGGTAGTCCGATGGTGATTGGTGTTGGTAAAGACGAGTACTTTATTGCATCTGATGCTTCGCCTATTGTTGAGTACACAAAAAATGTAGTATATATTGAAGATGAGCATGTAGCGATTATCCGTCGTGGAGAAGAATTAAAAATCAGAACCATTCGTGATAAAGAAATCACACCCTATGTTCAGGAATTGGAAATGGAATTGGAAGCCATCGAAAAAGGAGGCTACGACCATTTTATGTTGAAAGAAATTTATGAGCAACCTCGTTCTATCTTTGATAGTATGCGTGGACGTTTAAATTCTGAGACCGGTCATTTAAAAATGGGTGGTATTGAAGAGCATGAAGGTAAATTTAAAAACGCCAAACGCATTTTAGTCATTGCCTGCGGTACGTCATGGCATGCCGGTATGGTAGCCGAATATTTATTTGAAGAATATGCCCGCATTCCGGTTGAAGTTGAATACGCCTCTGAATTCAGATACCGTAATCCTATCATTTATCCGGATGATATCGTAATCGCTATTTCTCAGAGTGGCGAGACAGCAGATACCTTAGCAGCCATTGAATTAGCAAAAGCAAAAGGTGCTACCATTTTTGGTGTTTGTAATGTTGTTGGCTCTTCTATTGCTCGTGCAACTCATGCAGGCTCTTACACGCACGCAGGTCCTGAAATAGGTGTTGCTTCTACCAAAGCATTTACTGCGCAGGTAACCGTGTTAACGTTAATGGCATTACATGTTGCCAAAGTAAAAGGTGCTATTGCCGAAAGCCGCTACCGTCAGTTATTATATGAGATGGAATCGATTCCGGCCAAAGTAGAAGAAGTATTAAAATTAAACGATTCGATTAAAAAAATTGCGGCTGAATATAAAGACGCTGCAAACGCTTTATATTTAGGACGGGGCTATTCTTTCCCGGTGGCTTTAGAAGGTGCTTTAAAATTAAAAGAGATCTCTTACATTCATGCGGAAGGTTATCCTGCAGCAGAAATGAAACACGGGCCAATTGCTTTAATTGATGAAGCAATGCCGGTATTTGTTATTGCTACAAAAGGTCCTAACTACGAAAAAGTAGTAAGTAATATTCAGGAAGTAAAAGCCCGCAAAGGACGTATTATTGCTATTGTAACTGCCGGAGACATAGATGTGAAAAAAATGGCAGAACATGTGATCGAAATTCCGGAAACGGATGAATCATTGGTTCCGTTAGTATCCGTTATCCCATGGCAGTTATTATCTTATCACATTGCCGTGATGCGTGGTTGCAACGTTGATCAACCAAGAAATCTGGCGAAGAGCGTAACGGTTGAGTAGTATCAACATAAAAAAGCCGCTTCTAATGAAGCGGCTTTTTTATTTCTTTTTAGAACTATATGCCTGATAAACCGCATCCAATTCTTCATACCAGGCATCACCATATTTTCTAATTAATGGCTCCTTCAGAAATTTAAAAACAGGAACATTTAATTGTTGACCGCATTCACATGCCGGTTTGCATATATGCCATGAATGGTAATTCACGGCGTCATATTCCTTATACTCTTTTATTCTGATGGGATATAGATGACAGGAAATAGGTTTTTTCCAGTCGATTTTTCCTTCCAGATAGGCTTGTTCAATGGCACACTTCGCAATGTTTTTATCATCAAAAAACACAAAGGCACATTCCGCTCCATCACTCACCAAAGTAGTAGTGTAATCGCCATCATCATCCAATACATAACTCCCCTGCTTTTCAACTGCTGCAATTCCTTTTTCGTTCATGTATGGTTTTACATAAGGGTATATTTTATCGAGAATTTTTAATTCTCTTTTATCCAGCGGCGCACCGCTGTCTCCGGAAACACAGCATTCTCCTTTACAGGCATTTAAATCACAAACAAACTGCTTGTCGAATATATCTTCAGAGATTAAAGTATGGTTAAGCGCTATCATGTTACAAAAGTACAATAAATTAACAGTGTTCCCAGTCTCTTTGGGGAGTTTATAAAAAACTATTGCGAACTATTATTTAAAAATTATCTTTGAGTATGAAAAAAGCGCTTGTTGTTTATTTTTCTCAAACCGGTCAGGCAAAATTGGCCTTAGATGCTGTTTTAAAACCTTTTGAGGAAAATAAAGACTATCACATAGATTACTTGCTGATCAAACCAAAAAAATCATTTCCATATCCATGGAGCTACATGGAATTTTTTGATGTGTTTCCGGAAACAGTTCATGGCATTCCCTGCGAGCTGGAGCCAATTACTATAGATCCTGCCACGCCGTATGATCTGGTGTTTATTGCCTATCAACCCTGGTTTTTAAGTATATGTGTACCTATCAATAGTTTTTTGCAAACTGCTGCCGCCAAACAATTATTAGCGCATAAACCTGTAGTAACTATTATCAACTGCCGGAACATGTGGCTGGGCGCTCAGGAAAAAATGAAACAACGCCTATTGGATGTAAAAGCCAATTTAGTGGGGAACATTACCTTTGTAGACCGGTCGGCCAATTTAATAAGTTTAGTTACCGTATTAGCTTTTGTATTGAAAGGTACCAAAGAAAAATTTATGGGAATTTTTCCAAAGTATGGTGTAACGGATCAGGATCTTGCCAAAGCTCCTCAATTTGGAACTATCATTTTAAAAGCATTTGAAAGTAATCAGCTACAACGCATTCAACCGGAATTAAATGCATTGGGTGCCCTGGATATAAGAGGGAATCTATTATTGATGGAAGGGCGCGGAAGAGCTTTATTCCCTTTATATGCTAATTATATTTCTAAAAAAGGAAGTCAGGGAAGTGAGCAGCGCAGAACCCGTGTTCGCATTTTTGGGATCGTATTACCAACCGCTATTTTACTATTGTCTCCCATTATTACGATTTTATCGCGCCTGGCTCCTGTATTAGCTAAAAGAAAATTTAGTAAAGAAATTGCCTATTATTCACAAAATTCACTAAGAGAACAGTAACGGAACGCTTTTTGTTTTAGATTTAACTACAAAAAATACATCATGAAAAAAATAGTATATAGTGCGCTTGTTTTAACCGGATTGTTTGTTGCATCCTGTGCGCCTGATAAAAACGACGATCCTGCTTCTCCTACTCCTGATCTGGATGCCAGAGATAAATATGTTGCTTACTGGACAGCTCATGAAAATAGTGCACTTGCAGGATCTAACTCATATACTGTAAATATTATAAAGTCTACCTCTAATTCAAATGATATTATTATTAATAATTTTTCAGGATTAGCTGTTTCGGCCAGAGCTACTGTTAACAATAGTTCTTTTACCATCCCCTATCAGCAAATTGGCACTATTGGTTTTACAAAAGGTTCGGGTACACTAACTGCCGCCAATAGTATTTTGTTAAGTTATACTACAACAATTGGCACAAGCAGAGATAGCAGTACTGCAACTTATACAAAATAAATTTCCAATTTTAAGTTAAAACATACCACTTACCAATTCAATCTAACCACATCTCAATCGAATGTGGTTTTTTGTTTATACGGCATCTACCTTTACATCAGCAAATAGATCTTGAGCGCGACAAAGAGAAGTTTGGAAACAAAAAAGTATAAACCTCTAAAAAATAAGTGTTATGAATATCTTAGGAAATAATGCCAACAAGCTAAACGATATAATTTTTCAAAACAGAAATAAAAATTACGGAGCTTACGCCATTAGATCAAGTTACGACGATTCTTTAAAAAAATCGTTACTGTACATGATGAGTATCGTTGCTCTGTTATTTGGCTCCGTGATCATCAATAATAAATTAAATGCGATTTCAGAAAATGAGAATCCTGCAATTTTTGAAGATCCTGCCATAGAACCATTAACCTATTCTACTCCGGTAGATTTGACTCCTCCCAAGCAACCGGAACCTCAACATAACATGAACGCGGCCGCACCATCCGGAGCCATTGGTACTGTTATAAATGATGATGCGGTAGAATCTGCTTCCGTAAACATAGATAACCCCATCAGCGGTACCGGTACAGAAACTGCTACGGGTACATCTCCAACAGGCACAGAAACTTCCAGCATAACAAGTATTCATATTGAAAGTCCTCCTGCTACTGTGCCAACTGAAGTGGTGGTAGTAGCCGATGAGATGCCTGAATTTGAAGGAGGTACTACGGGTTTAATGAGATATATTGCTCAAAATATTGTGTATCCTCCGGTTGCAAGAGAAATTGGCCAGGAAGGAACTGTATACGTATCTTTCGTAGTTAGTGAAGTTGGAACAGTAGAAGGTGTGAAGGTCATGCGTGGTATTGGATATGGATGTGATGAAGAAGTAGTAAGAGTAGTCAGTAAAATGCCTAAATGGAAAAAAGTTGGCAAAAATGCAGGGCATGCCGTTAAAGTAAGATATAATATTCCGGTTTCGTTTAAACTTAAATAATTTATATATCCATAAAAAAAGCCCCAACCGTAAAACGGTTGGGGCTTTTTATGTTATCATTTATTAAGCGTCTGCTTTTTGTTTTTCGATAATTTTTTTAGCAGAGTCCAACATTTTTTGAATAGCATCTTTTCCTAAAGGCTCGCCATCAGCAGAAACAATATCTTCAAATACATAAGTATTGTTTCCAACTTTTTGTATAGAATAAAAGTGATATTCAGGTTTAGTGATAGCACTTTCCCACATAATGGTTAATGGTTCTTCGATTACAAATGATTTAAAAATATTGACATCATTTGATTTAATATCACTTTTTCTTAATTCAATATCTCCCGGATCTTCGGTAATAGATAATTGAAATCCTTTTCCAACTTTAATTTCCAACGCTCCCCAGCTTTGTTCAACAATCTCAAGTTTTTGAGCTGTTGTATCAGGAACAAAAATAGAGAATTGCTTTCCGTATTTACTCAAGTCTAAAGCTACCATACCTGCAGGAGCTTCTATATTTTGTTTTGTTTCTTTTCCGCCGCATGATGTTATTGCAACCGATAAAGCCATCATTGATAAGAATGTAAATAGTTTTTTCATAATAGTTTTTTGTTTGTTGAACAAATATAGTGCAAACACATGTGTTACAAAAATATAAATGCCACTATTTTATGTAGTGGCATTGTGAGTAGTGTATAACTTAAAATCTAAACTAAAGAGGCATTAAACAAAAAACCCCGCTAATGCGGGGCTTTTATTACTTTTTCTTAGCTGCTGCTTTTTTAGGAGCTGCTTTTTTAGCTGCTTTTTTAGGAGCTGCTTTTTTAACCGCTTTTTTAGCTGCTTTTTTAGGAGCTGCTTTTTTTACTGCTTTTTTAGCTGCTTTTTTTGGAGCTGCTTTTTTTGCAGCTTTCTTAGGTGCTGCTTTTTTTGTTGTTGCCATGGTTTTTTGTTTTTAAGATTTTTGTTACTACGAAGTAAATAAAATTATTAACGCTAACTAATTTTCAACCAGTTAATTTATTAACATAAAAATGTTGAAATTGTTAATACTACTTTCTTACAAATCACCTAAAGTTAGCAATATAGAAAACATAATTTTTATTTTTTAAAAAGACCTCTCGAAAGCATTGATTTTAAAGGCAATTACAGAGGTGTATGTTTGTGATTTTAAAAAAATAAAAATGTGTTTCAAAAAAGAGAGCTGTTAATTGATCAAAAATGTGTCTGAAAAAAAATAAAAATATTTTAAAAAAAAGTTGATCAAAGGGTTATTTAACGATCCATTCGTTTTCAATTTCCCAACCTGCTAATAATTTTATGGGCGACGGATTAACGAAAATAATTTCCGGTTGTTTATTCAAAAAATAATCACCTGCGTCGAAAAGCCCATTTTTATTGGCATCTTCAACCACTTTTATAAAATAATTTCCGGGAATTAAATTTTTATAGTCGATTATTTTTTCCGAAGTAGACATTAATGAGAATTCAATCACTCTTTCTTCAATTAGTTGTTCTTTATCATTTAACAATATAACAATGTAATTTTCTTTCTTAGGGAAGAGTAATTTCATTTTTAACTGAGCGTAATCGTCTACCGCTGTTGTTTTAAACTGGTAAGAAACAGAATCGTTCATACGTTGTGAATTATCAGTAATAGCAGCCTTTTGCACTGTAAGTGTATAATTTGCTTCGGGTTTAAACTCCGCCTGAACTTTAAAAGAGGTGATCCAATTATCTTCTTTTATAATCTTAAATGGTATTTTCTTTGAAACGGAGTCTGTCTTCTCCATCAAAATGAGTTTATCCTCGGTTAATTTTCTTGAATCGGCCGGAACATTAAGATCAAAAGACGGTAATTGATAAAATGGTAATGCGGAACCGAAACCAGCCTGCAAATTGTATTTAATGGCTTTGTTCTTCAGTTGTTTGTCAAAGGCGCCTGCTGTTATCAGCTTAATATATATAGTATCTGTCTTTTTAGCATCATATTTCACAAACGTTTCCAGAGTATCATACTTATTAGCATAATATAATACGACTGTATCTTTTAATCTGTTCTGCTTATAATACAACAATCCTTTTGCTGTAACCTCTCTAATATCTTCCTGAGGTTTATTATATATAATATATGCCTTACCATATTCGGCAGAATAGGATTTTTTAATAAAGCTCTTGAACGGAGTCTCCTTAAATAAGGATAAAGAGATATTATTTGAATCGCCAGGGGTTACAGACTCTTTTCGGAAGGCAATCTGTTCTTCCGAACCATCATATAATAAATTTTTATTCGCATCTTTTATTGCTACCATTTTAAAAGGCGAATGAGGAAGGTAATTGAATTTAAAAGTTCCTCCGTCATCTGTTTTTGTAATATATAAAGGTTTGTCTTTGTAAATAACACTATCAATGGCAGTTGCATCATATAAGCCAATGAGTACCTGGGCAGAAGGCTTCAAATCTATTGCATTATAAACCTTCCCTGATAATTTCATACTATCAATAACCGGTCCTGTACTAAAAATATATTCGAAATTCTGAAGCACATTTGATTCATTCAGATCTGTAATGGCATTTCCAAATGCCAGCTTATAGGTTGTATTTGGCAAAAGTGTTTCGTTAAATGTAATTTTTAGCTTTTTGCCGGCCGCTTCAATTTCGGGTGTTTCTTTTGTTTGAGGAGTAATAATAAACTGATTTGAGACATCCTTCAATGTAATATATTCATCAAAAGTAACCTCAATGGTTTTTGCATTGAAATTTAAGGTTGCATTTTCAGGTTTATATGTTAAAGCCTTGGGAGCGGTGGCATCTTTTTTTCCGCCCGTTAATGGCGTAATTTGGGCACATCGGGTACCCAACAGAATAAGACATATATATATGAGTAACTTTTGCAATTTTTAGTACAAAGAAAGTGATTTTTTGGAAATGAGCCTTACCTATATATAATAGGAGTGTTGGTTTATCAATTTTTAGCAAAACATTCATACTGACGTTTTGACGTTAAAAACTTTTTGGCATTCATTTGGCTTTACCCAATCCAACAAGTATATTTGTTTAACAACTAAAAACCAAGATTATGTTTGATCAAAATGAATTTAAAAAATACGCCACTAAACATGTTGGCATCAGCAGTTTAACTTACGATAGTTATGTGTCTGCCATTACTCCCGGAATTAGAAACTTAACTCCAAATATTATTGAAGAAAGACAACTGAACGTTTCTGTTCTGGATGTATTCTCCCGATTAATGATGGATCGTATCATTTTCTTAGGAACAGGTATTAATGATCAGGTTGCAAATATTGTGCAAGCACAGTTATTGTTTTTAGAGTCCGTTGATTCTAAAAAAGATATCCAAATTTATTTAAACTCTCCGGGTGGTTCCGTTTATGCCGGCTTAGGTATTTATGACACCATGCAGATCATTAAACCGGATGTTGCTACCATTTGTACAGGTATGGCTGCCAGCATGGGAGCGGTATTACAATGTGCAGGTGCCAAAGGAAAACGTACAGCATTAAAACATGCCCGTGTGATGATTCATCAACCATTAGGTGGTGCTGAAGGACAAGCCTCTGATATCGAGATCACAGCCCGTGAGATCCAAAAATTGAAAAAAGAATTATATGAGATCATTGCTTTACACAGCGGACAAACTTATGAAAAAGTTTGGGCAGACAGTGATCGTGATTACTGGATGATTGCTGAAGAAGCAAAAGCTTACGGTATGATCGATGAAGTATTAATGAAAAAATAATATTCATTATATGATTAAAGAGCCCTGATATGAATCTATCAGGGCTTTTTTATGTTCTAAACTCAAACGTTTTATATACGTCCCATCTATCGCCTGCCTGCTTCAATAAACTAAAAGAACGGCAAGTGAATTTAGCTTCAAATAGTTTATGCTGGTAATCGGACCATAATTTATAAAACACCGGTTTTTTTAAATCTCTGAAAGCAATGGTAATATGCGGATGAAATCCACGCAGATCATCAGATTGATTGAACAATTGCAGATTCACCTTCACGTGTTGTACCAGCTTTTTTTGTAAATCCAACAATTGCTCACTTTCCTCCACATTGATAAATACAACACGGGGTTCGAAGCAGGAAAAATTAGCCAGGCTAATGGTGAAGTTATCGGTATATTTAAACGCTTCAATAGCTGTTAACAATTTATCTTCTTTGCTTTCCTCCCAACTAAAGGGCATATGCAGGGTAATATGTCCCGGCGAACGCAAAGCACCTTTTGTTTGATAATTCTCAAAAACAAATCGTTTTACGTCCTGTATATGAGACAATAAGGGTTCGGGAGGAACAATGGCTATGAAATATTTTTGAAACACTTTTAAATTTTCACCCCAATCACCAATACATCATCTACCTGCTCCTGGCTTCCGCGCCAGTTGTTAAAGGTCTTGTCCAACACGGCATAATGCTCGTCAATGGGCAAGCCCGCAAGTGATATCAACACATCTTTCAGTTGGTTGTACTTAAATTTTTTACCTTTAGGGCCACCAAACTGATCGGCATAACCATCTGTGTATATATAAATACAATCGTCTTTTTGAAGCTGAACACGATGATTGGTAAAGATATCTGCAACGCCATCCGGATTACTTCCTATCGGACATTTATCGGATTTGATTTCCAGCATATCCGAACCATAAAACGTTTCCCTATCGTTTGTAACAGTATAAGTAGAGGCAATGTTTTTACGGATCAATACCAGTGAGTTGAAGGCTCCCGCATATTGCAGCATCAATGTTTTATAATTGATATTACATAACGCCAGATCCATCCCGTCTTTTACGGCACTTGGATCATAAGATTGACGCAGTGTATCATTAACCGCTATATCCAGGTATTGAAGAATATCTGCCGGAACGGAGATTCTTTTATCCTGAACTGCCTGACTTAATGACTTTAATCCGATCACGCTCATCATGGCTCCGGGAACACCATGACCTGTGCAATCTACGGCAGCAAACAATACTTCATCATCAATGTTTTCGATCCAGTAAAAATCACCGCTTACAATATCCTTTGGTCTGTAATAAACCATACTCTTTGGAAGCAGAGATTTTACTCTTTGTTGGGTAGGAATAATAGATAACTGGATTCTTAAGGCATATTTGATGCTATCTGTTATTTCCTGTTCCTTATGCTTTAGGGTAGCTGTGCGCTCCTCAACAATGCGCTCCAATTCAAGCTTTGCGTTTCTTAATCGTTTCGTATTTATTCTTAAAACAACGATAAACATCAGAATGATAATCAAACACCCCGCTAAAAGCTCTTCCAGAGTAAATGTAGAGATCATTAATGATGTATGTATGCTAAAGAATTTCATTTTCGACAAAATAACCCTGCTAAAATTTTATATTTGTATATAAAAATAAACAAATTTTATAATTCACAATACAATATATTTTACTATGGCAGAAGATCTTGAGATTATAGGTAACACCAAAGAAGAAAAATATCAATCTCTTGTACCTCAAATAAAAGCGCTTATAGAAGGTGAAACAGACCTTATTGCCAACATGGCCAATATTTGTGCGGCTCTTAAATATGGTTTTGATTTTTTTTGGGTAGGTTTTTATTTAATCAAAGATAATCAATTGGTATTGGGACCTTTTCAGGG
>JACQAK010000025.1 GCA_016194985.1 Bacteroidota bacterium | reverse complement strand
TAGCAGACTTATCGGAAACAATTCCACTGTAGCCACCTAAGGCATCAATCTCGCGAACAATTTGTCCTTTTGCAATACCACCCATAGCCGGGTTACAGCTCATTTGGGCAATGGTTTGCATATTCATGGTAAGCAATAATACTTTTGAACCCATGTTAGCAGCAGCAGCAGCGGCCTCGCAACCTGCGTGACCGGCACCAACTACTATAATATCGTATTGTGAGGACATTGATTGAATGGACTAAAGAGAATCAAGACAGAAGGGACAAAGTCTTGTATCTTTTTCTGTCAAACAGTCTCTTGAGTCTCTTATTAGATCATGTTTAATTTAGCCAACAATTCATCGCGGTAAGAACCACCGATTGGAATGACTTTTTTGTTTTCTTCTAATACAACTGTTTGATTTTCAATAGTTTGTATTTTATCGATACGGGCAATGAATGAACGGTGAACACGGATAAAATCTCCATTATCCAGTTTTTTCTCAATGTCCTTCATGGTAGAGTGGATCGTATAACGCGTATATTGTGTGTTTAAGACCACATAATCTTTTAACGCCTCTACATAATAAATATCTTTTAAATTAACCTTAACAAGGCGGCTATTCGATTTTACGAATAAGATATCTTTCGCTGCCTCGTCTTTATTTTCTACCAGAGAATATAAGAAATCGCGCTCTTTTTGTACTTCCGTATCTTTTTTGTGTTTGTATAAGGCCATTTCAATGGTTGAGTGTAAATCAATTTCCTTGAATGGTTTTAAGATATATCCGTATGGTTCGGTAATTTTTGCTTTAGCCAATGTGCTTTCGTCTGCATAAGCAGTTAAAAAGATTACCGGAATATTATATTCTTTTTTGATCTTATCGGCAACGTCAATACCAGTCATATTACCTTTGATCATAATATCCATTAATACAATGTTTGGCTCCAGATCAACAATATTTTTAATGGCATCAACGCCATTATTGCTAATGCCCAAGACATTATAGCCTAATTTTTTTAAACTGTTTTGAATGTCTTTTGCAACAATGCTTTCGTCTTCTACAATGTAAACGTTAATGTTATTGTTATTCTCCATATTTTAAATATTAAATTCTATACTAAAAATAGTTCCGTTTTTTCTAATTAATTTAAAGGTTCCGTTTAGCTGTTCTATCAAGGTATCAACGAGCTGCAGGCCTAATGTTTGTGTGTTCTTTACATCTATATTTTCCGGAATTCCAACACCATTATCACCTACTTCAATTTTTACTTTATTTTTATTAACCCTCAAAGTTACAAAGATTATTCCATCTCTATTATCAGGAAATGCATATTTTAATGAATTTGATATAATTTCGTTGATAATAAGTCCGCAAGGTATAGATGCATCAAGGCTTAGGAACAAATTATCGAGGGTTAAAATTAATTTAATTTTTTTGGTATTAATGGAATAGGTGTGTACCAGGTTTTTAGATAATGTGGTAACATATTCCGAAAAATTAACCGACTCGAAGTTTTTTGTCTGGTAAAGGCTTTCGTGAATAAAGGCCATTGATTTGATCCTGTTTTGGCACTCTTTTAATAGGTTTAGAGCATACGTGTCTTTTACATAGGATGATTGCAGGTTAAGGATACTGGAAATTACCTGCATATTGTTTTTTACACGGTGATGCACTTCTTTTAAAAGAATGTCTTTTTCTTTGAGGGATTGTGTGATCTTTTCTTCGTTTATCTTGTTTTCGGTAATATCGAAGCCAATGCCGGAAATTTCAATTACCTCGTTATTGGCTCCTTTTATAGGGTATAACAAAATCTGACGAATAATTTTTTTGCCGTTACTTTGTGTGCGTTCGGAAATAAATTCTACTTGTTTTCCCTGAAATGCCAATTCATATTTTTCATCCCAAATAGAGTGGTATTCGAGTGTTTTATTACTCCTCATGCTTTTTCCTATTTCGGGGTAATATCCATAAAAATCATAGACAGAATTAGCATAGTTTTGATTAAAGGATGATAATTTTAAGTCTTTTCCGATGGTCCACATGAGCTGATCTCCACTCTCAAAAATGGCTTTTAATTTGGCAGATTGTTCGAGGATCTTATTCTCGTTTTCGATACGTTCGGTAATGTTTTGGGCAATTACAGAGACTTCAACTACTTCGCCATTTAAGAAAATAGGGTATAAATAAATTTCTCTATAAATATCATTGTTGTTAATCCGGCTTTTATTAACAAACACATGGGGTTTTCCCTGTAAAACCAATTTATATTTTTCTATCCAAAATGCTTTTTTCTCTTTGCTTTGAATCGTGTCTAATACAGAGATTGTTTTATTTTCTTCCAGCTTTTTACGGGAAATACTGTTTTTAATGAGGTTGAAATAATTTTTATTATAGGATGTTAGTTCCAGTTTTTTATTGATAGTCCAAATGAGATGTTCCCCGCTTTCAAAAATAGCTTTTAACTTAGCGGATTGATCAATGATTTGCTGTTCGAATCGTTTGTTTTCAGTAATATCATGGGCCAAACAAGCTACTTCAATAATTTCGTTGTTGGCGTTTCTTACCGGGTTTAAGTATATTTCCTTATAGTTTAGTTCTCCGGTTGGCTCCAGTTGTTGTCTTTCGAGCTTTAAAGAGTTTCCGTGAAATACTTTCTTGTAAAGAGAATACCAATAAGATTTATAGTCTAATTGTTTACGTTTAGGAAGCAGTGTATGTAACTGAACGTTTAATAATGGCTCTGTTTTATTGTATAGTTTGAATGCTTTACTAAAATTTTTATTAAACGAGGTGGCTTTAAAGTCTTTATCAATAGTCCATATTAAATGCGAAGAACTTTCGAAAATGGAGCTTAGTTTGGCCGCCTGATTGATCGACTCATTTTCGAGGTGTTTTAATTCGGTAACGTCGTTGGATATACAGGATACTTCCTCTACAATTCCGTTTTTAAGGATTGGGTGCAGGAATATTTGCCTGTAAACTTTCTTTTTAGACGAATCTAATTGCTCGGTGGTAAACTCTATGCCATTGGCTGATTTGAATACTTCGTCATATTTTTTTAACCACCAATTATGGTATTCTTTTCCGGCTTTTGTTTTTTGAGGTTTATATATTTTTTGTTCTAAAGTAGGGCGTACTTTATACACTTCATACATGGCATCCGAAAAATTTTGATTAAAGGATGTAAAAAAATAATTTCTATCAACTGTCCAAATCAATTGTTTACCGCTTTCAAAAATAGCTTGCAGTTTGGCCGATTGTTCAATTATTTTTTGCTCAGATAATCTTCTTTCTGTGTTATCATGCCCAATAACAGCAATTTCGATAATTTTGCCATCACTGCTTCTGATAGGGTGTAAGAATATTTCGCGATAATGTGTTTTGCCTTTTGGACTCACATTTTTAATTTCGAAAAATTCGGCTTTATTATCTTTTTTCTTATTAAAAAACTCAGTGTATTTATTTATCCAAAAATCAAGCTTGACGTGATCTTTCTGATTCTTCATTATTTCTCCTATATGCTGTCCTGTTTTTAATTCGTGATTAAAAATGGATTTTACATACTCGAAATATTTTGGGTTGAATGAGGTTATTTGTAAGTCTCTGTTGATGGTCCATATTAAATGAGAGCTGTTATTGAAAATAGCTTCGTATTTGGTAGTTTGAGTGACTAATTCCTGTTGGATTTTTTGGCGGTAATTGATCTCCTGAGTCAGTTTTTTATTAGTTTCTTCTGCTATTTCTGCTCTTAATATTTCTTTTGATAATTGTTTTTCGGCAGAGACATTTGAAATAATTGTTTGTGCACAGGGCTCTCCGTTATAAATAAAGGGTACTGTTTTTAATTCAACATCAATGATTTTTCCTTTAGTGGTTTTTATTTTATAAATTAAATTCGGAAGTTCTTCGCCATTCACAGCTCTTGACATCCGATCTATGGCTCCTTTTCGTTGTTCGGGAACAATATATTTAATAAGATCGGTTCCTATTAATTTTTGCGGATTTCTTTCTTCGAGAATACTAGCGGCTGTTTTGTTACTGTATATGCAGTAGCCTTTATGAATAAAGATACCAATGGGTGATGAATCCAATAAATTTTTATAGTTATTCCACTTTTGCTCTAATTCTATTTGTACTATTTTTTCTTTGGTAATATCTCTGCTAATACCTAAAATGAATTTTATTTTTCCCTTTTCATCATAAATAGGTGAATAATTATCTTCCAGCCATATTAATTTTCCTGATTTGGTTCTATATTGAAATGATGCGGTGGTATGTTTTAATGTATTGTTTTTTTGTTTTTTACTGATCTGGTCTTCAAATATCTTATAGGCTTTTTTATCAACAACCATGGTTGTTGCCAGATTACCGTTCTTATAAAATTCCTGAGCAGAATATCCCAGTATTTTTTTAATAGAGGGACTTATGTAAATGTATTTTGGTTTTGGATGATAGGTATAAAAATAAATCAGATCATTTGCATTTTCGGTGATCAGTTCCAGGTTTTGTTTTGCTTCGGATAATTCTTCACGGTATTGTACCTGTTCTGAAATGTCAGTAAATATGGTTTGAATGGCTTTTTGTCCGTTAAAATCAATAACACTTGATTTAACCTCCAAATCAATAATCTCGTTTTTAGCGTTTTTTACTTTTAATTCAAAGGGCTCAAATACTTCTCCTTTAAATAACCTGAGTGAATTTTCTTTTATTCGTTTGTGATATTCCGGTAATAAATACTCAAAAATCGAATGATTGGTAATTGTTTTTTGTAATGCTTTAGTTGGCTTAAAAACCTTTAGAGCTTCTTTATTAAGAAATAAAATCTTATTCAGTGTAAAAACTATTACACCTATTGGTAATTGTTCCAAGACAGAAATCAAAGCATGATTATTTGCAGTACTTTTTTTAGTATTTGCAATCATTTTAGAAGACGTTTTTTTATTCTTCGTCTTTTTTATCATCTTTCTTTTTGTCTTTATCCAGATTGATTGTTTTATCCGGCTTTTTATTATAGATAGAAGAATAGTCTCTTAAACTTTCTTCATAGGTTGGTTCTATTTTTACTCCCTGGAATTTTATTTCTATATCATTTTCATAAAAAATAGTAAGATAATTAAAGCCTACTTCATCATAAAATTTCCAGTCGTTTTGTTTCATTCCTCCGGTATAGGTTCCCTGTACCATTTTACGTCCATTTTCGTAGTACCAGGTATGTACTCCGTCTTCATCTCCATTTATAAACCTTCCTTCGTAACGTAATTTTTCTTTTGGCATGTAATAGCGTTTCCAAAGGCTATCGGGTTTATCATTCACATATTTTCCAATTTCTTTATATTCGGGTGTTTCATAAATCCACAGGCCTTCCTGCATATCATCTATAAATTCGCCTTTTGTAATAATTTTTCCGTCTTCGGTATATTCGGTCATTAAACCGTCCCTTTTGTTATCTATATAAAATTCCTGGCGCATTAATGCCCCATTTTCATAAAACCATTTCCATTCGCCCTGAGCTCTTCCTTTTTTATCGTATTTTCCTTTTTGTTCGATTTGTCCGTTAGGGTAGTAAAATACCCAGTCTCCAATACGCTTATCATTTGAATATAGTCCCTTTGCTTTAAATTCGCCTGAATTGTGATATTCTGTCCATATTCCGATTTTATTTCTGAGACTATCTACTGCTCCGTAAGATAATTTAATGCCTTCTTCATAAATAATGGCAGAGTCAGGTACAGCTCTATTTCTGCAAACGTATTTTTTAATCATCACATCACTTGTATCGTCGCGGGCTACAGGTAATGAATCGCACATATATTTTTGGCGGTAATGAAAATGGGTACCAACCGGCATTCCATTAATATATCCGCCTTCATACTTCATGGTACCGTCTTCGTAATAATCTTTATATACATCCAGTTTGGCTAATTCAGGCGCATTTTTGATTTGCTTACCATTACTGAATTTTTCTGTGTTCTCCAGATTTCCTTTTTTATCATAGGTTTTTACATAACCATCTACCAGATCATCTTTATATTTTTTTTCGGATTTTAATTTTCCGTCTTCATAAAATTCTTTCCAAACGCCTTGTTTTTTACCATTCTCGTCTGTTCTGTTCAATCGTTCCACACTGGCTAAAATACCTCCCTGATATTTCATGATGGAAATAATAAGGGAATCTTCAGAATATTCGTAAGCCAAGCCATCCGGTTTTCCTTTAACGTAGGGAGTCATTAATTTGGTTTTACCTGAGGGATAATACACAAATGAATTACCTTGTTTTATATCATTTACAAAGGCTTCTTTACTTAATACACGCTGATTTGTATCGTAATTAAAGGTATACCCGTTTTTTTTACCTTCGAGATAGTTAACTGATTTTGTGATTTTTCCTCGTTCGGTATAGAATTTCCAAACACTGTCTAACTGAAAATTTTTACGGTTCCCTTCTATTTTAACTTGACCGTTCTTGTAATAGTTTTTCCAGTAACCATCTGCTTTTCCATCGCGCATGGTACCTTCAGATGATTTTGCTCCATTATCGTATCTAAATACATTATACCCGTTTGGGTTAGTTGTTTGAGAATGTAGAATTAAGAATGTAGAATTAAGAATTATAAGTACTATAAATCTAATTTTAAAGTTTGAAATTTTATAAAGTAATTGGTTCACTATAATTCTATTAATCTTCTAATTTAAAGCTTATAATTCAAAAATTAAAATTTAGTTTACAAGCCAAATTGAGCCGATAATTCAAGCATTTTATTAATTGGTTTTCTTGATTTTTCAATCAATTCATCACTCATGATTAATTCAGGTTGTTCGTATTTTAAAGCAATATAAATTTTCTCCAGGGTATTTAATTTCATGTGCGGACAATCGTTGCAAGCACAACTGTTATTTGGTGGCGCAGGAATAAATGTTTTTGTTGGACTTGCTTTCTGCATCTGATGAATAATGCCTGTTTCAGTTAATACAATAAATTCCTGTGCATCTGATTTTTTACTGTAATTTAAAATAGCGGTTGTACTTCCAATAAAATCTGCATGTTCCAAAATAGCGGCTTCACACTCGGGATGAGCTAATATCAAAGCTTTTGGATGTTGTGCTTTTAGTTTGATCAATTTTTCCAAACTGAATATTTCGTGTACCATGCAGCTACCATTCCATAATACCATATTACGTCCGGTAACTTTATTGATATAAGCACCTAAATTTTTATCAGGCGCAAATATGATTTTTTGATCTTTAGGAAATGACTCTACAATCTGAACAGCGTTTGTAGAGGTTACAATCACGTCTGAGAGCGCTTTAATATCAGCTGTACAGTTGATATAGGTTAATACGATATGATCAGGGTGTGCGGCTTTAAATGCTGCAAATTCGGTTGGCGGACAGGAATCAGCCAAAGAACATCCCGCTTTTAAATCGGGAATCAATACTTTGGTTTTTGGATTCAGTATTTTGGCAGTTTCGGCCATAAAATGAACACCGGCAAATAAAATGATATCGGCCTTCGTTTTTTCGGCTTGTTGAGCAAGTCCTAAACTGTCTCCAATATAGTCTGCAATATCCTGAATATCAGCATCTTGATAGTAATGAGCGAGGATGATAGCATTCTTGGTTTTCTTAAGATGCGAAATCTCTTTGAACAAATCAAGAGCCGGATCAATTTTTTTTTCGAGGAAACCTTTTTCTAAATTCATTATAATAATATAATATTTTTTTAAAATTTTAAATTATGGTTATAGTATATAGGCTGTTAATACTGTGTAAAAATAAGCTTTTGTTTACTAGGTTTTATGGTAATTTACAGTCTATTAACATTTATTAAACGATTATTTTGTATTTAATTCTTTGGTTTTTAGCTTTATAGATAGTAATGAACAATTGGTTGATTATTAAAAAAGGTTGATAAAATAGTACTTAATAAGCTCTGTTTTTATGTGTGTAAAATTGTAGAAAGGACTTAATAATTTTTGAAAGTAAATTTTGTGGTTTAAAAAAATCCACTAAGTAAATTAGCTATTAACAAATCACTAATTAATTACCGAAACTTATTAACGATAAATTTAATTATACACAGTAATTTTGTTAATTAGCACTATATATAAATAACTCATTATCAGCCTCAGTTGTTATGAGTGTTAATTAACGTTGATTACAAACTATTAACAAAACTTTGATATGACAAAAATAGCTATAGGTAGCGACCATGCCGGATTTGAACTAAAAGAGGTACTAATATCGTACTTAAAATCCAAAAATGTAGAAGTAAATGATAAAGGGTGTTATAGTGCAGAGAGAGCTGATTATCCGGATGCTGCTCATGCAGTGGCAACAGCGGTTGTTAATAAGGATGTTACTTTTGGTATATTAATGTGTGGTAGCGGTAATGGTATTAATATGACGGCTAATAAACACAAAGGCATCAGGGCAGCTTTATGCTGGAATGCTGAAATTTCGGCGCTGGCGCGCCAACATAATGATGCCAATATTTTAACCCTACCGGCCAGATATATCAGTGTAGATGAAGCTAAAAAATGTGTGGATGCCTTTTTAACCGAACAATTTGAAGGCGGAAGACACGCGGATAGAATAAAGAAAATAGATTGCTAAATAATCAAAATATAGTTGGGATAAAAAAAGAATGGGTGCTGAACGTATTCTTTTTTTTATTTATAGGTTGTATTATTAGCAACCGTGTTTGGTTGTTTTTTACAGTTAATATGGATTGTATTGATAATGATCAACCAATTATGTGGCTGGGGGCGAAGCATTATTCTCAGGGATTGTTTTATGAGCCGCGTTTTTATGGGCAGGATTATAATTCCATGTTGGAAGCCCTGATAGCAGTACCTTTTATTAAGTTAGGATTACCCGTTTATTATGCAGTACCCATTGCTACACACCTTATTTTTTTAACGCCTTTTTTATTTACAGCAATTTATCTGTTCTTAAAAGAAAAAAAGGAAACGGCTGTTTTTGTTTTAGCCGTTTTGTTATGTATGCCTGTTGGGTATGACATGATGAATGCAATTCCCCGGGGTTTTGTGACAGGCGTATTTTTTACATCATTATTTATAGTGAGTCTGCTAAATCCAAACAACTACCGGTTTATTTTAATAAATACATGGATGGCTTACGTTGGTTATTTGATCAATCAAAATTCGGTATTAGTAAGCGCTCCTTTTTTATTCTATATATTTCTGATTAATTATAAGGACAAGAATTATTATATCTATTCCGTTATAGGCTTTTTGCCGGCTTTGCCTATAGATTACCTATTGAATCACTTTTATAAAATACACCCTAATTATGTGTTTTATCCGGCCAATAATTCTTTTTCTTTTGAGTTCTTTAAAGAAGCCATTACCCATTTAGATCAGAGATTTGCACATATCAGCTTTTTTATAGAAGAAAGGTCGTTTTTACTTCTGTTGATTTTTATGATCATAGCAATTGTCTTCTTCAAAAAAAACAAAAAAGCCTTTTTTTCCTTTTTAGTATTTATCTGTGTACTGATAGTTTCCGTTTTTTCGAGTAAAGTAAGCGATGGTATTGTTTGGCCTTTTTATTCATACAGCCGCATGTATCTTGGTATACCTATCGCTATTTATTTACTGGTAAGTACCTCGGTAGATTTTAGAAAAGGTATTTATGTATTGATCCCTGTTGCTTTACTGTTTCATATCTATAAAGAGATACATTTTAAAAAAGAGATTGCTTACCATACTCAGGAAAAGATGTGGGGACACGTTCATTTAAATAAACTGACCGAAATTTTAGACGCCCTAAATTTGTATAAAAATAAATGTAAAGAACAGGGTGTTACAGATTTTGTGATCATAAATAGCGTGTGGCATGATGATGAGATAAATTATGCAGGACCAGCCCTTTATGATGATTTTCCCAATACCTTTAAACCTTCGTTTGAGAGAAGGACCTGGAGAATTGAGGAAGAGAAGAAACACGTGCACGAAAAGTTCATTATTTATATAGCCGATTATAATTTTGATAACCTGGTAAAAGAAAAATACAAACATATTGATATTACCAGACTGGATGATTACGGGCTGTTTCTGATTACAAATAACACCTTAACAACCGTTGATTTTGTAAAATCGATTGGCGCTACTACGGAGGGCTTTTAGACCTACGTTTTAATGATAACTATATGTGTTTTTAGGTTCAGCTTTTAGAGCGGACATAAATGATACAACTAGGTGTTAATTCCTTTTATGCCCCTTTTATAAGATTAAGATCCGAATCCCATAATAGACCATTTGTTTCTTCTTAACAATTTGGTAACATTAAATTTATGTAAATCTAATATTGGTGTAATTATTTCGCAACACCTAACATTAAATTTACATGAAGCAAACAATTACTTTTCTTTCAGCTGTTTTTTTGTTTACAAATAGCTTATTATCACAAGAAACAAAAGAGATTTCGAACGATAGCATTCAAAAATCAATAACAGATTTAAGAAAGGCCATAGATGTTATGAAACGTATAAAAATTTCGGGCTGGATCCAGGCACAGTTGCAGTTTGCCGATAGCAGCGGTCAACAAAGCTTTGATGGCGGAAATTTTGCTCCGAATGTGGATAAGCGATTTATGATTCGCCGCGGACGAATCCGTTTTGCCTACGAAAATCAAAACTCAATGTACGTATTACAGGTGAATATGACCGAGCGCGGCATTAATCTAACAGACTTCTTCGCTAAAGTTACAGATCCATGGACCAAATGGATGTCGTTGCAAGTGGGATTGTTTAATCGCCCTTTTGGCTTTGAAATTCAGCAATCATCAGCAGACAGAGAAACGCCGGAACGTTCACGTTAC